>NZ_JAUBSH010000117.1:2419-19991 GCF_036704705.1 Microcoleus sp. K1-B1
CCGGTGAGGGTAGCGATGGGTTTTTGGCTTTGCAGGTGCCACAGTTTGATGGTGTTGTCGTCACTTGCAGAAGCCAAAGTCAAGCCATCTGGACTAAAGGCGACGCTTCTGACAGAATTGCTATGCCCGGTGAGGGTAGCGATGGGTTTTTGGCTTTGCAGGTGCCACAGTTTGATGGTGTTGTCGTCACTTGCAGAAGCCAATCTCTTGCCATCTGGACTAAAGGCGACGCTCCAAACCGAACTGCTATGCCCGCTGAGAGTAGCGATGGGTTTTTGGCTTTGCAGGTGCCACAGTTTGATGGTGTTGTCACTGCTTGCAGAAGCCAATCTCTTGCCATCTGGACTAAAGGCGACGCTCCAGACCGAACTGCTATGCCCGCTGAGGGTAGCGATGGGTTTTTGGCTTTGCAGGTGCCACAGTTTGATGGTGCTGTCACTGCTTGCAGAAGCCAATCTTTTGCCATCTGGACTAAAGGCGACGCTATAGACCGAACTGCTATGCCCGCTGAGGGTAGCGATGGGTTTTTGGCTTTGCAAATCCCACAGTTTGATGGTGCTGTCATAGCTTGCAGAAGCCAAAGTCAAGCCATCTGGACTAAAGGCGACGCTTCTGACCGAACTGCTATGCCCGGTGAGGGTAGCGATGGGTTTTTGGCTTTGCAGGTGCCACAGTTTGATGGTGTTGTCACTGCTTGCAGAAGCCAAAGTCAAGCCATCTGGACTAAAGGCGACGCTTCTGACCGAACTGCTATGCCCGGTGAGGGTAGCGATGGGTTTTTGGCTTTGCAGGTGCCACAGTTTGATGGTGTTGTCACTGCTTGCAGAAACCAAAGTCAAGCCATCTGGACTAAAGGCGACGCTTCTGACCGAACTGCTATGCCCGGTGAGGGTAGCAATGGGTTTTTGGGTTTGCAAGTCCCACAGTTGGATAGTGTTGTCACTGCTTGCAGAAACCAAAGTCAAGCCATCTGGACTAAAGGCGACACTCCAGACCGAATTGCTATGCCCTTCCAAATGATTGCGCTCTTTTACTGCGGACACTGCTTGTTGCAGCGCAGCTATCACTCGTCCTCTAATCTGTTTTGTCGTCTCGGCTGAAGCATCTAGTTGTTTGAATGCGTATCCTGCCTTTAATGCTTCCAACAGTGCTTGGAATGTCTGTCCTGAACGAAATGATTCATTAGAAAAAGCAGTTTCCTGAATTACATTTGCTAAATTCTGGGCTTGAGTGATTTTATATGTGGCCAATTCCTGCGCTTTAATTAACGTCTGATTCGCTTCTGTCAAAATTTTATTCGCGTGTCTCTGTGCTTCTAACTCTCGTTCAACTTCCCGTTGTTGGACTTCCCGACTGGCATTTAAAAACTGATAATCCAAATCGCTCAAACTTTTATCTGCTGCCCAAGTTTGAGCATCTTGCAAGGCTTGACCCCGCAACAGCCGCGATTCATCTTGGCAATCAGACTCTATCCAAGCTTTAAAACTTTGGCTGTAAGGACGGAGCTCCGCTAATTGCTTTTCCACCCAATCTAGGTTAAAAACCGATTGATAAATCCGGTTATAAACTTTAAGTTTGCCAGACTGCTTAACCACCAACCCAGTTAATCGTAGTTCCATTTGTTCTGGACTATCATCAGTCCCTATCTCATGGTGCTGCAAAATTTGCTGATATAGTCCCAATAACCTACTTGCCCGTTGTTCGCTGCGTAAAATGCGATCGCGAATCGTCTTTAAATGCTCTGGTTCATCCTGCCCTTCCCAATTATCAATCACTTTTTCTTGGACTAAATTTCCTACCCACTCAGCGGGATTTTGAATTGAGGCATAGTTGGCATGATTGAGCAGCAATTTACAAACTTTTTGCGTTAAAAACGGCTGTCCTCTAGTCCAATATAAGATTGCTTCTAATAAATATTGAGCATTTCCTGCTTGAGTTTCTAAGCCGACTGCCAAAGGTTGGGCTTCTGCTAATTGAAACCCGGTTAACTCTATTCCTCGACCAATATTAAACGGAGTGCGTCGCTTGTCTTGAATTAAATCTGAGGGAGTTGCTACCCCTAACATCGTAAATGTTAATCGACGATAGTCTGGTTGATCGGCTCGATTGTTATAGCAATCTCTAATTACAGCAAAAAAATCTTCTATTTTAAAGTTTAAGCTGATTAAGCTGTCCGATTCATCGACAAAAATTACGATATAACCTGAAATTTTCTTGAGTAATACTTCTTCAATAAATTTACTAAATCGTTTAACATTCGATAGTATACTATTCTGCTCCCACCATTCATCTAAATCAAAAACGTCATACAAATCTAATCGGCTGACGATGCTATCAATCACGCCTGCATACCACTCTTCTGGCGTAATATCTGAGGTGCCTATTTCTGTGATATCAATACTACTACAGGCGATTCCCTCTGCTTGTAACCGCTGCATTGTCCGCACTCGCAGTGATGATTTTCCCATTTGTCTGGAATTAAGAACATAGCAGAATTCTCCGGCTTTTAAAGCTTGATAAAGTTCTTCATCCGCCTTCCTAGTGACATAAGTTGGAGCGTTGGCCGGCAGGCTCCCTCCCACTTGATATTCATAATCTTTCATAGTCATTGTTAATTTATAGGTGGAAAATTAGAAAATTAAGGAATCAATTTGTACAGCCGTACAGGTTCAGAAATTCCCTTTAACTGTTGCATACCTAAGTCAATTACATTTAAAGGTGAGTGGGTTTTAACGACTTGATAAACTGTTTCAGAAATACAGATTCCTCCTGGCTCTGCTTTCCCTTCTAAACGAGCCGCTAAATTTACACCAGCCCCCCTAATATCATTATTAAAAAAGAAGATTTCCCCCAAGTGAATACCAATGCGATGTTGCAGGACATGACTCGGAGGTAAGGTTGTAGCAGCTTCGGCGAAACTTCGCTGTATTTCTAACGCACAGGCAACTGCTTTTACGGCACTTTCTGGAAAGCAAATTAATAAACCATCGCCCATTTCTTTAAGGACTTTGCCTTGATGTTTAGCGCAGATGCCTCGGATGATGTTGAAATCTCGATTCACTAATTCTAGTGTCAGCTTTTGGTTGGCAACTGATAAAGCGGTGGAATTAACTACATCTGAAAAAATAATAGCTGCTAAATTACTCTCTAGCAAGCTTGATTGGTTATTAGTTTGTTGCACAGGAGTCAGATTCGCTTGGGGAGAGGCTAGGCGATGGCGAAAATATTGACGATACAAACCACACAATGGCATGACAGCATTTCCCTGAAATTTTATCAACCCCATGCTTCGCAATTTAAAAGCCTCTCCGGTATTAATTTCTACAGGTTGTTCGCTGTTAATCACTTGTCTAATTGTTGCTGCTAGTTCGGCATCTTTTTCCAAGTTAATTAAATGTCGCCGTAAATGATCGTAGTAAGGGCCTTCTTCAGTAGGAGCGACTTCTAGCAAGCGCTCTAAGGTAATTCTCCCCCTGGCAATTTGGTAGAGAGCAACTCGCACTAAATAAGGATGACCGCCCACCATTTCCATCAGGTCACAAATCTCTTGATTTGACCAATTTAATCGGTGTCGATTGACTAAATCTGTTACCTGGATCTGATTGAGTTCAGGTAACTCTATGGGCAATCCCACGTTAAATGGCGACTGATTAATATTGAGAGGAATATAAACTTCTTGAGAGTGAGAAATGACTAACCTTAGCTTTTTCCAAATTTCCTCATTTTTTCCCCGCTCGTGCCAAGCTCGTAATAATCCAAAGAAGTCGGTGGCTATTTCGGAATGCGGAAAAATCCGATCGACTTCATCTAACCCTAAAACAAGAGGCCGATCGCTGTCAGATAGTAGATAGCGTTGGAAATACTTGGTGCTTTTATTTTTACTGCCGAGAACGCCTTTCCAATATTCTCCTAACCTATCTTCTAAATTTAATTCATTGGTAATCTCACCACAAAACCACTGTAATAACTCATCAAGATGGGTGAGAAAACTGCCATCAGCCCATTGAAAGTTTAAATACGCTGTTTGATATCCCTGTTCCTTGGCGTGGTATAAAATTCGCTGCACTAAGGAAGTTTTTCCCATTTGTCGGGGGGCTTTAATTCGGATTAAAGCTCCTGCTTTGACAATAGTTTGGTAGCAGTCCGATTCGATGGGAGGCCGATCGATATATAGGGGTGAATCTAAACTCACAGAACCTTCTGGGTTGTCTAAGTTGGGCATAAAAACGGGAGGTGCGGCGATCGATCGCGCATTTTCCACCACAGGCGACGACTCCTCAACGATATCGCTAACAGAAGCATCGCGCGGATCTGCAGCATCCAACTCAGAAAAATCCGACTTTTTCTTTAATACCGGAGTAAGTTCTTCTGGAATCCCTGCCATGCTGATGCTAACGCAACCCAACTTATAGGCACGTTCGATCAACTCCCCCGCCGCCAACGTATCGTAAAACCCTACAGCAAACACTCGTGCGGCGTTATCTCCCACCGCTTGCTTCATGCCGATCACATAGGGAATGTGACGTGCGATCGCCTCAGCTTGCACTTCTGAATAGCAAGCGTTGAGTATTACGCACTGCACGTACTCATTAAACGCCTCAAACAAAGCTGCCAAAGCTTTGGCATTTACCAGCTTAATCTGCCCCATGTCATCTTCTAGGGCTAAACCCCCTTCTCCTGCACCATGCCCAGAAAAATGCACAACCTCTGGTTTATAATCTAATATTGCTCGCTGCATCTCTCTTGGCGTCACCGCCCACTGTTGCTCCAGTTGGAACTTGTCGGCATTTTTAGAACGTTGCAACCCCTCTGCAATTTCCTTCGCCTCTTTCTGTAAGTCCACAGGGGTGGTATTTTTGGGGTTGGCTGCCAAAAACAAGATAGTTTTTTTATTTCGAGTAGGAATACTCATCAATCGAACCTTCACGCTTAGGAGATACAGGAGCTTAACGACACTACCCCTGTGACGGCGATATATTTCTTGCCTTTACGCTATTTAACCACAAACATCTTTATTTTTGTTGGTCAGTAAACTGACAGAAACGATCGCCCTGAGTTAAGCATAACCAATCGAAAAGGCGATCGCGACTCTCAACTAATCTTTTAGCTACGTATTCAAGAAGTGCGATCGGCTTCCCCTTTTGCAGTCATATTTCATAAATATCGAGATTATTTATAGTTTTATTGTCATGCCCGATCCAGGATTTTTTGATGATTATTATTGCCTAAATTAGTACATAAAATCTTCTATACTTCCGCATTTACTTAACCAACGCAATAAAAAAAAACGGGTTTTTTATCAAATCTGTGGATAACAATGATTTACTTTAGTTTACTTAAACAATTGTTCAATTCCCCTACCAACCATTCTTTCTCAGCTTGCGGCAAAAATAAGCCAAAACAATAGTTACGCGGCTTAGCGCGAATCCCGCAAAAAGTCATCGATTTTTTGAGCAATGGCAGATGAATTCCCCTCAACTTTACCCGCTGGATATCTTGAGGGCTGATTTGAATTGGTCTTGGTCTAGTGAATAGATAATAATCAATCCTATACAACCACATCAAAGCATAAAATACGGTAGCTATTATTATAGCTAGGATTGATATAACGAAAAATTGGTTAAATAATTTATTTAGCCAGTCGGCAGCAGCGTATTGAGACAAGCTAAATATAAAAAATCCCAGAATCAAAGAGAAGGGAAGTAAAAATTTATAACTCCGATGAATGAACTGGAAAAAACACTTGATTTTGCTAGGTGAACGATCGGGGTGTATCTTGATCAATAACCACCGTTTAGCATCAATTAAAGTAATTCGTGATTGGGGCGATCGCTTAAACATTTTTTCGCGATTAATCCCGCTTGGCTGTTCCCCTCGCAACGCTGATAAAGCATCTTTTGCTGAGTCAAATCTATCTTCAATTGCGGGTTCAATTATCTTCTCTAACCAGTTGGCAAACTCTGGAGAAATAGAGACGCGATCGCGGAATTTTATCTTCTGCTTTTGTCTGGGTAGATCGGATGGAAATTTCTGGGTTAACAGGAAAAGCAGCGTTGTGCCTAATCCATACAAATCTGTTGATAATACAGCTTTTCCTCTGAATTGTTCTGGTGCCATGTAACCGTAGGTTCCGACAACGGTACTGCCTCCTGTAACGGTATGATGGTAAGTATTTTGAACTGCGCCAAAATCAACTAGGAAGACTCGCCCATTTTTTTGCATAATAATATTTTGGGGCTTGATATCTCGGTGGATAGTAGGAGGCAACAGCGATTGCAGATAAACTATAATTTCTAGCACTTTAGAGGCGATATGACGAACTTGCGCTTCATTGGGTTTCCAGCCATTTTCTATCCACTGTGCGAGAGATTTTCCCGGTGCGAGTTGTTGGGCGATATAAAAACAACGATCTTGGGAAGTATCCACTTGAAAGTAGTCAATGTAGCGAGGAATTCCCGGATGATTCAATCCCGATAAAGTTTTTGCTTCTCGTTCAAATAACTCGATTTTCTTCCATTCAGTTGTCAGGCGTAGGGATAAAGCTTTGAGTGCAACTTTTTGATTGCTGTTTAAATCTACCGCAGCATAGGTGATTCCAACTCCGCCCTGTCCTAATTTGCCGAGAATGCGATATCTTTCAGCAAGGATTTTTTCCGATTGTTGTAGTGTTTTCATATTTTTGTGCCTGGGTTGATTTTGGATAATTAGTCTGTTGCGCCGCGAGATCTGAGTATTTTGGCTGCTGGGTCTCGGTCGGGGTTCCAGTTGGTTTCTGCTATCTTTAGCGGCGTCTCGCCATAGCAGTTGGTAACGTCAATTTTTGCACCTTTAGCAATCAGTAATTTTAAGATTTCTACCGTGCCATAATGTGCGGCTTTATGCAGTGGAGTTGTGTCACATATATCTCTGTTATTGACATCGGCACCGTTTTTAATTAGCAGTGCAGCAATATCATTGTGTCCGATCGCGATCGCTTGATACAATGGAGTTTGACCGTTCTCATTTCTAACGTTAACCCTTGCGCCATTAGCAATTAGCAGTTCAGCGATATCTTGAGAGCCTTGAGCAACAGCAAGATGCAGGGGAGTTTGAAGCAAGTTATTTTTGGCATTAACGAATGCACCTTTGGCAATGAGTTGTTTGGCTACATTCTCAAGTTTGAAATCGACAGCGATATGCAGTAAAGTTCTGCCTTCTTTGTCTTCAATATTAACATCTGGGTTTTTACTAATTAGCAGCGCCACTGTATCCTGAAGTTTCAGGTCTACGGCGATATCCAGTGGAGTTTTTCTTTGATTATCCTGGATGTTAATTTCTGCACCTTTAGCAATCAGCAATTTTAAGATTTTTACAGTGCCATGATGTGCGGCTTTGTGCAGTGGAGTTGTGCCAGATCCATCTATATTATTGACATCTGTACCGTTGTTAATTAGCAGTGCAGCAATATCATTGTGTCCGATCGCGATCGCTCGATACAATGGAGTTTGACCCTTCTCATTTCTAACGTTAACCCTTGCACCATTAGCAATTAGCAGTTCAGCGATATCTTGAGATCCTCGATCGACAGCTAGGTGTAACGGAGTATTTCCAGATTCGTCCATAGCGTTGATATCCAGCATTAGCAAAGCAGCAACTTCTTTTGTGGTTGCATAGTGCAGTGGAGTTCTTTTTTCACTATCCAGAATCGCCACATTTGCACCGTCTTTAATTAGCTGTTGTACCAACTCCTTAAAGCCTATTTTGACTGCGTTATGTAATAAAGCTGTACTCTTGCCATTTCGGGCATTGTCTTCTTTGATGTTAATTTTTGCGCCTGCGGCGAGTAGTATTTGTGCTTTTGCCTTCGATTGCGCCATATGTAGAGGAGTCAAACCTTTATTGTTTTTGACATTGACGTTTGCGCCTTTAGCAATCAGCAACTTGGTCATTTCAGGCGATCGCGCAAAGAATAGAGGAGTGGTACCCATACTATTGCCAGGTAAAAACCTTCGCAATTTATAAGTCCATATAGAATTCGACACAAGAGCTACATCAACATCAGGTTCACTCTGGGCGTTAATATCTGCACCTTTAGCAATTAGCATTTTTGCCAATTTTATGCGATCGAATGCAACAGCAAAGTGTAACGGGGTAAAGCCAAATGTATCCTGAGCTTTGACATCTGCACCCTCGGCAATTAACAACTCTGCCACCTCTTTTGAGCCAGCCAAGTGTAGTAAATTAAGATTATATATCCTGGTACTGACACTAATACCAAGATCCAGATAATGCTTAACAGTTTTAGTATCTCCCTGTTCGACAGCCTCGACAACTGCATTGGGTGTAAATCCAATCCGGTTGAGTATGGGATATTTAAAGTGATTGAAAACAGCAACAGTAGCAATAGCAGCAATTCCTATTTTGAGGCGTTTTTCCCATTGCGTCGAGCGATTGGATTTAACGCTAACTATTCGAGGATTTCGCAGCAATTCAAGCGCTTCTTTTGCCGAGTTAAAGCGGTTTTCTAAATCAGGCGCTATCATCTTTTTTAACCAATCGGCAAATGCTGAAGAAATCTGAATTTGAGAGCGAAAATCTCCCTCTAGTATATTTGTTGGTAATTCGGCCGGGGAACGGTGGGTTAGTAAATACAACAAGGTCGCTCCTAAACCATATAAATCTGTTGCAGGTACGGCTTGTCCGAGAAATTGTTCGGGAGCCATATAACCATAGGTTCCAACTACGGTACTTCCTCGCATTAAAGTATTGTAATAAGTGTTTTGCACAGCTCCAAAATCTACTAAGCAAACTTCCCAATCTTTTGGTTGGTGGGAATTAATGGGGGATTTAAAAACAATATTTTCTGGTTTAATATCCCGGTGGATAACAGGTGGTGTCTGTGAATGGAGATAAACTAAAATCTCTAAAATTTGTGTGGCAATGCGTTGAATTTCTGGTTCACTAGCGTGCCAGCCATTTTCGACTAAACTGGCTAGAGATTGCCCTTCTGCCAGTTCTTGTACTATATAAAAACAACGGTTATCGGGAGTATCGACATAAAAATAATCCAAATAACGCGGAATTCTCGGATGATTCAATTTTGATAAAACATTGGCTTCTCGTTCAAATAGTTCCAGGACTTTCCAGTCATTCATCTTCTGTAAAGACAAAGCTTTGAGTGCGACTCGCTGGTGTGTTTGGATGTCAACGGCTTCATAAGTTGTGCTACTACCGCCTTCTCCAAGCAGATTTTTAATCTGATAGTGGTTGACTAAGTTATGGGGAATTTGTGAAATAATATCCATAGCATTGTCCTGGGTTGATGAGTACCAAACAACATTTTCTATTTGGGTTTTTGTAACCGAAATTTTGAAAAATTTAGGCAATGTAAGTTGAGCGTTTGAGTATATTTCAAACAAGTCAATAGAAAAGTCAATGACTGACTCTGTATATTTGCTTAAATTTCAATTACCGTATTTCTATGGATAGCTTACCCATAATTTTTGAGGGGCATATCACCTTTGGCGAAAATTTACGTACGGGATCTCGATCGTAATCGAGCCGATAATCATAGCCGACGCGATCGTAAATGCCTGCAAGCAATTCCAGCAAATTAACAATAGGTTCTACATCTTCTTCGCGCAAAGGAAGTTGTCGGTCTTTTTGAGATGCTAGCCAACGTTCGTAGGCTTCTCTATCGCCACTTTTTCTCTCAGCGCCCTCTGCGTCCTCTGCGGTTAATCAAAAAAATTAGTGATTTTTAATACAATTCCCGACTCAACAGCCGATCGAACTCCTCACTCTTGGAGAACACTTTCGATGGGGATCTAAAATTCACCTAAAGTTTATCCCCCTTTGGCAAAACCCTTCCTAAGATAGAAGTTGGGGGACGATCGGTCTAGTAGCCGATTCAGGGGCAAGTGTCAAGGACTCCATCGAACCCAAATCCAGAGCAGCAAGACAGGGAGGACATCAAAATCATGGTAAACGCGCCGACAGGGGAAACCCGCCTGGGCCCGATCGATCAGGTGCAAGCCTTAGACCGCGATTGCACAACCCTATCTCGTCACGTACTCCAGCAACTTCACAGCTTTTCAGCAGATGCTCAGGATCTCAGCGCCCTGATGAATCGCATCGGACTAGCTGCCAAGCTGATCGCAAGGCGACTCAGCAGAGCCGGATTAATGGCAGATGCCTTGGGGTTTACAGGGGCTACGAACGTGCAGGGAGAATCCGTCAAAAAGATGGATATCTATGCCAATGAAGTGTTTATCTCGGTATTCCAGCAAAGCGGACTTGTCTGCCGCTTGGCTTCGGAGGAAATGGAAAAACCCTACTACATTCCCGAAAATTGTCCGATCGGGCGTTACAGTCTGCTCTACGATCCCATAGACGGTTCTTCCAATCTTGACATCAATCTCAATGTCGGCTCCATATTCAGCATCCGCAAGCAAGAGGGGGACGATGCAGATGGCTCTGCTTCTGACTTGCTGCAACATGGACACAAACAAATTGCCGCTGGCTATGTACTCTACGGCCCCAGTACGATGCTGGTTTATTCGATCGGTCAGGGTGTTCATTCCTTTACCCTCGACCCGAGTTTGGGCGAGTTTATTCTAGCTAACGAAAACATTAAGGTTCCCGATCGCGGCCCGATTTACAGCGTTAATGAAGGCAACTTCTGGCAGTGGGAGGAATCTTTGAGAGACTACATTCGCTACGTACACCGCAGCGAAGGCTACAGCGCCCGGTACGGTGGAGCTTTGGTGGGAGATTTCCACCGGATTTTGTTCCAGGGAGGCGTGTTTTTGTACCCCGGAACGGTGAAAAACCCGGAAGGCAAATTGCGTTTGCTCTATGAATCGGCTCCTTTGGCGTTTTTGATGGAGCAAGCCGGCGGGCGCGCCAGTACGGGGACTCAAGACATCTTAGACGTTGTGCCGACCAAACTGCACGAGCGATCGCCCTTGATTGTCGGCAGTAAAGAAAATGTAGCGATGGTCGAGTCTTTTATTCAAGATCGAGCGCGCAATCCTAGAACACTTGAAGAATGAAGTCCTTAGTCATTAGTTATTAGTTATTGGTTATTAGAACCAAAAAATCACAACTAACAACTAACAACTAACAACTAAGCAATGCCCAATGCTTTTAAGCCCGATGCTAAATTTCCAATTCCCAATTATCAAATTGTAGGAGTTACAGTAATGACAGCAACACCAACGAATCACCTGTTAGAAATCAAAGAAATTGGCCAAAGTATCTGGATGGACAATTTGACTCGCGATCTGATCGAGTCCGGCGAACTCAAACAGATGATTGAAAGTAGGGGACTGCGGGGGATTACATCTAATCCGGCTATTTTCGAGAAAGCGATCGCAGGTAATGTGATTTACGACGCGGATATCGAAGCGGGCATCCGGGCGGGTAAATCTGTAATGGAGATTTATGAATCTCTGGTATTTGAAGATATTCGCAACGCTTGCGACATCTTCGCCCCCGTTTACGCAGAGTCGAAGGGTTTGGACGGCTACATAAGCATTGAAGTGCCACCGACGATCGCCAACGACACAGAAAGCACGATTAGCGAAGCCATACGCTATTACCAAGCCCTCGGCAAAGAAAACGTGATGATTAAGATTCCGGGAACCGCTGAAGGTTTGCCCGCAGTCGAACGAGTCATCAGCGAAGGCATTAACGTTAACGTGACTTTGCTGTTCTCGGTTGACAGCTACGTCGAAACCTTCTGGGCTTACATTCGTGGTTTGGAAGCGCGGGTGGCTAAAGGTTTGGATGTGAGCAATATTGCTTCTGTTGCCAGTTTCTTCTTGAGCCGGATCGACATCAATGTCGATGGCAAGATTGACGAGAAACTCAAAAATGTCACAGATATTTCCACAAAAGCTAAACTGGAAGCAGTGAAGGGGAAAGTGGCGATCGCCAATGCGAAGATAGCTTACCAGAAGTATAAAGAGATCGTAGCGAGCGATCGCTGGCAAGCTTTAGCAGCCAAAGGAGCGAAAGTGCAGCGATTGCTGTGGGCTTCCACCAGCACCAAAAACCCCAACTACAGCGATGTCATGTACGTCGATGAACTAATCGGCCCCGACACCGTTAACACTTTGCCGCCGAACACTGTTGAAGCTTGTTTCGACCACTGCGATGTCGCACCCCGGATTGAGAACAACGTTGCAGAAGCTTACACCCTGATCGAAAGTCTCAAAGATCCCGACATCGACATCAACTTGGACAAAGTGATGGCAGACTTGCTACTCGACGGGATTGATAAATTCGTCACCCCGTTCCAATCCCTGATGGATTCCTTGGAAGAGAAAGTCCAGAAGTTGTCACCCGTCGCCTAGACAGATATCTGTATCCTGAAAGGCAGAAGCATTTAGGAATCGGAATAGATAATTATTTGGGTTCTTAAATGCTGAGTTTTGAATCCTCTCTAGGGATTTTGAGATTAATGGCTCTCAGAGTTCCTAGAGAGCCAAATCATCTCCCTCCTCTAGCGGTATGAAGAACAGATTAGCTCTCTCACCGAAAAACTAGCAGAAATGACCGCAAACTATCATGGTGTCTTGGCAGGGTTAACAGCACTAGAACAAGGAAAATAAATAATGGTAACGCTACTTGAAAATCCACTGCGCGTCGGTTTGCGAAAAGAACGAGTGCCGGAACCACAAATTCTGGTAATCTTCGGAGCTTCTGGGGATCTCACCCAGCGCAAACTGGTACCTGCAATTTATCAGATGAAGCGCGATCGACGCTTGCCACCGGAAACTACCGTGGTGGGAGTAGCCCGCCGCCCTTGGAGTCACGATTACTTCCGAGAGCAAATGCGCGAAGGCATTGAAGAATTTGGTGGCGGCATTGGCAATGAAGAATTTTGGCAAGATTTCGCTCAAGGTTTGTACTATTGTCCGGGCGACATTGACAACCCGGAAAGCTATGAAAAACTCAAAGCTTTCTTAGCGGAACTTGACGAAGAAAGGAGAACTCGCGGCAATCACATATTTTATCTCTCAGTTTCCCCGAACTTTTTCCCAGAAGCAATTAGGCAACTGGGCGCTGCTCAAATGCTGGTTGATCCAGTAAAACACCGCTTAGTAATTGAAAAACCCTTCGGCCGCGACTTGAGTTCGGCAAAAGCGCTCAACCGAGTCGTGCAGAAGGTTTGCCAAGAACAGCAAGTTTACCGAATTGACCACTATTTGGGTAAAGAAACTGTT
Source organism: Microcoleus sp. K1-B1 (assembly GCF_036704705.1). NCBI lineage: Bacteria > Bacillati > Cyanobacteriota > Cyanophyceae > Oscillatoriales > Microcoleaceae > Microcoleus > Microcoleus sp. K1-B1. The sequence continues at coordinate 15,631 of NZ_JAUBSH010000117.1, forward strand.
CAGAATTTAATGGTGTTCCGGTTTGCTAACGCGATTTTTGAACCGCTGTGGAATCGGCAATTTGTCGATCACGTACAAATTACAGTTGCAGAAACAGTAGGCGTAGAAGACCGGGCTGGTTACTACGAATCCTCTGGGGCGTTGCGGGATATGCTGCAAAACCACTTGATGCAGATTTTCTGTCTGACGGCTATGGAACCGCCAAACTCGCTCGACGCTGACAGCATCCGCACCGAAAAGATGAAAGTTCTGCAAGCAACTCGCTTGGCAGATTTGCATAACTTGGAGTTTTCAGCGATTCGGGGTCAATATTCCGCAGGTTGGATGAAGGGGAAACCCGTGCCGGGGTATCACGATGAACCGGGGGTTGCTCCCAACTCGACAACGCCGACGTTTGTGGCGATGAAGTTTATGATTGACAACTGGCGCTGGCAGGGAGTGCCTTTCTACCTGCGAACCGGCAAACGGTTGCCGAAAAAAGTTAGTGAAATTGCGATTCAGTTCCGCGAAGTTCCGCTGCTAATCTTTCAGTCTGCGGCCCAACAAACTACTCCTAACGTTTTGACTATGCGCGTGCATCCGAACGAGGGGATTTCGCTGAGGTTTGAGGCGAAAATGCCGGGGCCGGATTTGCGGACGCGGACGGTGGATATGGATTTTAGTTACGGTTCTTCTTTTGGGGTGACATCTTCGGATGCTTACGATCGCCTGTTAATTGATTGTATGCTGGGCGACCAAACTTTGTTTACCCGTTCTGATGAAGTGGAAGAAGCTTGGCGGGTGGTAACGCCGGCGTTGATGGCTTGGGAATCGTCCAACGACCAAGATTTGGTTCCTAAATACGAAGCGGGTACTTGGGAACCGGCGGAAGCAGAACTGCTACTTAACAGAGATGGCCGCAAGTGGCGCAGACTTTAAGAGCCATTAGTCAGCAGTCATTAGTCATTAGTTATTGGTCAGCATTAGTATTAGTGATTAGCTAATAACTACTAACTAATAACTACTAACTAATAACTAATAACTACTAACTAATGACCCAGGACTAATAACCAATGAGTAATGACTGATAACAAGGGAGAGAAGATTTATGACGATGACACCGATGAAAGCTCCGCCTCTGGTTTCGCTACAAAGTCCTAAAGATGTGTCGATCGACCAAATCGAGGCCGAATTGAGTCAAATTTGGGAAAGTTACAGAGAATCGGGGTCGAAAGGGGATTTTCCGATCGCTAGTAGGGCAACAACTTTTACTTTTGTAGTCTACGAACCCGAAGAAACTCAGCGGTTATTAGCGGATCTGGGGTTTTACGACGGGCCGGTGGACGGTATTACCGGGCCGATGACGGCATCTAGCATCAGGGCGGCTCAAAAAGCTTACGGGCTGCCGAGAACTGGCAAACCTAACGCTGAATTGCTGGCGACTTTGCGGGAAGAAGTGGCTCGCAAAAATTCAAAAGGCGAGGAGATGGGATCGAGTGGTTTGGGTTCCGGGGGTTCGGGCGTGGCTGACGCGATTGTAGCTGCCAATCCCTGCCGGATTATTGCTCTGTGCCCGACGGCGGGGGAAGATACGGGCGTGCAGGCTCAAGTGGCTGCTTATTGTCCGGTTCACAAGCGCACCACTGGCAATCTGATCTGCTGCGAGTATATTACCCTGCGGGGTACGGAAGCTGCTTTGGAACGGGTGAGCGGCATCGTGACGGCGTTGACGATCCCGGATTTGCCGACGCTGCTGTGGTGGAAGGCGAATCCTGATGCCGATCGAGGTTTGTTCCAGCGGCTGGCGGCAATTAGCAGTTCTGTGATTGTTGACTCTAGCAGCTTTGCCGAGTGTGAAGCTGAATTGCTGTTGATGCAAAGTCTGATCGAGGAGGGAATTCCGATCGCGGATCTGAATTGGCGTCGGCTGGCCGCATGGCAGGAGTTGGCTGCTGAGGCTTTTGACGCCCCAGAACGTCGGGCTGCGATTCGGGAAATCGATCGGGTGACGATCGATTACGAACAAGACAATTCTACGCAAGCGCTGATGTATTTGGGTTGGCTGGCGAGCCGGCTTCAGTGGCGTCCTGTTGCTTTCAAACAGGAAGAGGGCGATTACCAAATCAAGCGAATTAAATTCGCGGGGCCGGACGAACGGATTGTCGAAGCCGAGTTGGCTGCTATTCCTACTGCTGATTCGGGCGATGTCGCGGGTGATTTGATTGCTCTGCGTTTGAATTCTACAAACGAAAAGGCTGACTGCGGTACCGTTCTGTGTTCGGAAGTGGGCGGCTGTATGCGGATGGAAACGAAGGGTGGCGCTCAAACCGATCGGTTTAACCAGGTGAGTCCTCTGTTCGATCAGGTGACGGAACAGTTGCTGGGCCAGCACTTGCAGAGTTGGGGCCGAGATGTGCTTTACGAAGAAAGTTTGGCAGTGACGGCTCAAATGCTGAAGTTAGCTAAGCGGTAAAGAGAGGGAAGAAGGAAGAAGGAAGAAGGAAGAGGGAAGAAGGAAGAAGGATTGAGTTAATATTCAGTGGGGCAGGCAATATCTGCCCTACTTTTTTGGAAGTTGTCAGTTAGAAGTTATGAGTTTTGAATTAATAATGTTCTTTGACTCTAAACTCTAAATTACTTCTTCCCAAAAGCAACTAAATTACCTCTCTTATTCTCCTTCTTCCTTCGCGCTCTTCGCGTCTTCGCGGTTCGTTAAATAGGTATTCTTTGAGAACTTCAAGACCAATACTTATAATTTTATCACCGGGCTGCTTTCTGTATTTTTTGTGAATAATTTAGAACTATGGCTTTAGTAATTGCTGGCGAACGCAGCGGGGCGGGAAAGACGACTGTGACGATCGCACTTTTAGCTTTTTTAATCCGTCGCGGCTTGAATGTTCAGTCTTTTAAGGTTGGCCCGGATTACATTGACCCCATGTTTCATGCTTTTGTTACTGGTCGCCCCTGTCGCAATTTAGACCCGGTATTAACGTCTGAATCTTATGTAAAAAAGTGTTTTTATCGTCATATTCAAGATGTCGATTATGCCTTAGTTGAAGGGGTGATGGGACTATTTGATGGAGTGAGTCGAAGGAATCAGGAGTCAGGAAGGCACGACACGGATTTTGACACGGATACACGGATTAATTATCGAAAAGAAGCAGGCAATTATGATTTTTCCTTTGCTTCTACGGCTCATGTTGCTTATTTGCTGAATTTGCCGGTATTGTTTGTGATAGATTGCAGCAGGCTCTCTGGTTCTGTGGCTGCGATCGCCCACGGTTTTCGTTCTTTTAACCCTGACCTTAAATTCGCTGGTTTGGTGCTGAATCGGGTGGCGAGCGATCGACATTTGGAACTGCTTCAAGATGCTCTCAAACCGCTCAATTTACCTATTTTGGGGGTTTTGCGTAGGGATGAGGCTGTTACTATTCCCGATCGACATTTGGGGCTGATTCCGGCTGAGGAGTTGCCGAATCTTCATGCTGCGATCGATAAACTGGCTGATTTGGCTGCTGTTAGTTTTGACTGGGAGCAACTTTTGCCTTTGTTGGCTGCAACTCGAAATGAGGGGGGTGAGGGGTCTGAGCAACTTTCGGGTAGGCACGGTCTCCCTCCGGGAATTATAACTCAAAAAAATGATGTTGTCAACTCTTTGGGAAAACAATTTGGAGTGAGGATTGCAGTTGCGCGCGATCGGGCTTTTAATTTTTACTATCAGGACAATCTTGATTTGTTGGAAGAGTTGGGTGCCCAGTTGGTATTTTGGAGTCCCCTTGATGACTCGGTTTTTCCTGACAATGTACAAGGGTTATATTTTGGTGGTGGTTTTCCCGAAGTGTTTGCTCAAAAATTGAGCGGTAATGTTTTAATTCGGGATGCGGTAAGAAGTGCGATTTTTTCGGGAATGCCGACTTATGCGGAGTGCGGCGGTTTGATGTATTTGTGCGATTCTATTGTAGATTTCGATGGCAATTCTTGGCCAGGGGTGGGAGTGTTGGAAACTGCTGCTGCGATGGGAAAGCGTTTGACGCTGGGATACCGAGAAGCTGTGGCGGTGAGGGATAGTTCGGTGTTAACTGCTCTTGATGAGGTTTGGGGACATGAGTTTCATCGATCGCATTTAACTGTGGAACCTAGTAATCCAGTTTATCACAGTTGGAGGTATGGCAAGCGAGGGGAAGTTGAGGCGGTTGCTGAGGGTTGGGGAGTTTGTCAGGTGCACGCTTCTTATTTGCATTTGCATTGGGGTGCTCGGCCTGATATTCCGGCTCGTTTTTTGCAGCAGTGTGCTGATTTTGATTGTAAGTAGTTAAGCAAAATTAATTACATAATTATCTCCAAATTCTTTAAGAATTCTTTCGACAGATGAAACAAGAGAT
>NZ_JAUBSH010000118.1:0-19873 GCF_036704705.1 Microcoleus sp. K1-B1
AACTTGGGTATGGAAGTAATGCACGAGCGCAATGCTCACAACTTCCCTCTCGACTTGGCTGCTGGTGAGACAACTCCTGTAGCTTTGGTTGCTCCTTCTATCAATGGCTAAGTTTTAGCTATCGATTAACAAAAAGCGCTCCTAGAAATAGGGGCGCTTTTTGTTTGGGGAAAAATATTTTAACACTACTAATGCTTTGCAAAAGTTGGCTTACATTTTACCTAAATAAATTTTTATCTGACCCTTTATGGACAACGACAAAAATTATTGAGATAGTTATAGAGTTCGCGAAATAAGGGACATTTTTTCTGGACTTCATTTGGATCGATTTCCCTCAATAGCAAAGGAGTATGATCTCCTTTAGAAAAGCGTGCTTTATCGCGATCGAGTTCATCTTGAACACTTGACTCAATTAAATATTCTGATAGTTTTTCTCGACAGCAATCTTTTTCAGCATCGTATTCACTAAATGCTTCTGGATTCTCAAAAGAAACTTTTCTTTGTGTACTTAGCCACCAACGCATCCGTTCATGTCTTTTGCCTCGAAAATCTGAATGTTTAGCTATTGAATTATTCCAATCAGCAATAATCCAAGCTTCGATTTCCGGCGCGGCAAACCCAACAAATTTTTCGATGTCAGCACATTCTCGTACTTTTGATATCTCTGACAATATTTTTGATTTTTGTGTCTGAGAATCGCGACAATCCAAATCGTCAAAAACTAAAATCAAGTCGCATTTATTTGCTTCCGCTTTTAAGGTGATCGGTAATTCTTGCTTTATTTGCTCGATTAAGCTTTGACCTGTTCTTCCATAACTACCTGCTTTATTAGCTTTAGGGCCGGGTTTTTGACGAACTGGTGTTTTTCGTTCAAATCTACAGCCCGGAAAAGTTTTTTCTAAAAAAGGAAAGAATCCTCTAACCTCAGCCTCACCGCCACCAGAGAAAACCCACACTACCACGGCCATCCTCCAATACTTGGATCGCCAACACGGTATAAGTCGCCCAATTGCCATCCCTCTTCAAGTTTTGGCTCCAGCAGTTCTTTTGAAAGAGATTTTACTGAGAAATACGTTCTGTTTTCGGGATAAAAACAAAGAACATTCTCTAAACGATCGGTAAAGTGATCTAAAAGGTCGGGACTATGCGTGGTAATAATTATCTGAGTTCTGGTGGCAGCTTTTTTAATCCACTCAGCTAAAATTGGCATCCACGAGACGTGCAATCCTAATTCAGGTTCATCAATGACTATCAAAGAAGGAAGAAGTGGAGAATGTAATATAGTTGCCCAACAAAGCATCCTGACAGTTCCATCCGACATTTCATTTAGGTAAAATGCTTCATCATTAATACCTTCAAAATACCATTCTACAGTGAGAGATAGGCGACCAGAAGGTAAAGCTCTAAGGCGACGAGTTTTTGGCAGGATGGACTTCATTGCCTCGTTAATGCTATCTTCAAAATTGATAGATTTTTGGTTTAAATTGTACAATACTAAAGGCAGATTATCTCCCGAAGCAGATAGGTAAATATCACTGCCACCTATTTTAGGTTCTGCGGTTCTAATTAAACTCAAATTCATGTTATTGGCATTATAAAATTGCCATTTTGAAATAAATTCAATTAATTCTCTTCTAATTTTGTAAATAGGTGTAGTTTCTGGTGGTAATAGACTATTTTCAAGCAGTGTCGGAATTGTCAACAAACCAAAAGAATTGGTAGGAATGTTATCTAAAGGTTCAAACTGAGTTGGCTCTTGACCGAGAGACTTGTAAACAGATAAAACTCCTTGCCCTAATTCTCTGTTATGCAATTTATAGTAATAGAAAGGTTGCCTGCTGGAAGTTTCCTGCAAATCTTCTCCGCCATATAGATATTCTTCAGAGATGCTCGCCCTTACTTTTTGTCTATCGGTATAAAGTTTGAAATCAAGAATTGCGCTGTCTTTTTGAAGATTACCAGTGTGGTTAATTTGCGAAAAACAGCAAGCTATACTGACCTTTGCTGGACTTTCAACATTGACATCTAAAATTCTACCACCACCAATTTTAGCAATAGCATCCTCAAAACTACTCACGCCCCGATTTTCGTCTGGAATAGCAGTCAAGCAATCTTTTAAAAATTTTAAACAACTGATGAAATTGCTTTTGCCTGAACCGTTTGAGCCGATAAATATATTAAGGTTGTTTAAATTTACAGATGGATCTAAGTGTAGATTTTTATAATTCTTGGTTGTCAAAAATCGAATAATTGGTTGATTCATACGATCGCTCCAGTTATACTTCAGAAAGTTAGGGCAGGCAAAATGCCCACCCTACAGAGGTAAAAATTAAATTTTCACCTTTTAACTCTCGATTTTGGATTAGCTGTTACTGAACAAACTTCTTGAATGCCAGAGTCACGTTGTGGCCGCCAAATCCAAAGGAATTCGACAGCGCTACATCAACTTTTAGATCGCGGCTTGTATGAGGAACATAGTCCAAATCGCACTCAGGATCGGGGTTTTCCAGATTAATTGTCGGCGGGATTTTGTCATTGGCGATCGCCATTACCGTCGCCACCGCCTCAATTCCCCCAGAACCGCCCAAAAGATGGCCGGTCATTGACTTGGTAGAACTAATTGCTACTTTGTAAGCATGGTCTCCCAAAGTCTTTTTAATCGCTTTCGTTTCCGTAGAATCGTTGGGAAGCGTGCTCGTGCCGTGAGCGTTGATATAGCTCACCATATCCGGCGTCAAACCCCCATCCTTGAGCGCTAAAGCCATCGCCCGCGACGCACCTTCACCCCCTGGTACCGGAGAAGTCATGTGATACGCATCGCAGGTTAAACCGTAGCCGACGATTTCTGCGTAAATCTTCGCGCCACGCGCCAGAGCGTGTTCCATTTCTTCTAGAATCAGAATGCCAGCACCTTCGCCGACGACAAAACCATCACGATCGCGATCGAACGGACGGCAAGCATGAGTCGGGTCATCATTGCGAGTCGAAAGCGCCCTCGCCGCAGCAAAACCCGCCACGCACAAAGGTGTCACCGCAGCTTCCGTACCGCCGCAAATCATTGCTTGGGCGTAACCCCCCTGAACTAGGCGAAACGCATCGCCCACGGCATTTGACCCGGCAGCGCAGGCCGTCACGGTGCAAGAGTTTGGCCCCTTAGCGCCCGTTTGAATCGCCGTCAGCCCCGCGGCCATATTCGCAATCATCATGGGAATCATAAACGGGCTGCATCGATCGGGGCCGCGAGTCAGATATATCTCTTGCTGGTCTTCTAAAACCTTCAGGCCACCAATGCCAGTGCCAAGAATGACACCCACCTGTTCTGCGTTCAGGTCGTTAATCTCAAACTTCGCATCAGCAACAGCTTGTTTGCTCGCTGACACCCCAAATTGAGCAAAGCGATCCATGCGCTTTGCTTCCTTGCGCTCTAAATAGTCGTGCGGGTCGAAACCCTTCACCTCTGCAGCAAAGCGGCAGTCGTGCCGGGACGGGTCGAATAAGGTAATCGGGCCTATACCATTCTTCCCCGCAAGCAACCCGTCCCAATATTCGGACAAGGTATTGCCGATTGGTGTAATCGCGCCGAGACCCGTGATAACAACGCGCTTACGCTCTAAATTTGTCATGATTTCAGTTTCAAAAAATTAAACACCCAGAACGCAGAACAAAAGAGGAGTTTCCAGTTTTCTAACTTCTCTCCTCTTAGGGGAAAAGACAGGTATTTTATGCTTTTGGAGCTGCAAGTTTGCTGCTGATGAAATCTACACAAGCTTGAACCGTAGTAATTCCTTCGGCTGCTTCGTCGGGAATTTCAATATCAAACTCTTCTTCCAAGGCCATTACCAGCTCTACTGTATCTAAGGAATCTGCTCCTAAATCGTTAGCAAAGTTGGCTTCGGGCTTGACATCGCTCAGATTATCGACTTCCAGTTGCTCTTTCACAATTTTCTGGACTCTAGTAAAAATGTCGTCTTGGCTCATAACATTGTGTCCTCATTGGTTGCTGCGTATCTAATCTTATCCGAAAGGGGGATCTGCAGGAGAAAGGCTGGCCGCTTTTCTAAGTGACACGGGTCAGCGACAATTGGGACACGGACGATCGCAGCAACTCTATGACTCAGGCAAAAAAACCCCAATAGCTCAAAATCAATCATCTCGTTTAGCCACCGGATAACGTTGAGGAACCGGATTTTTGGTCGATGGTGCGTCAGTCATCAACTCAAAATGCTTGAGAAAAGCTGACAATTGGCTCTTAGCTAGGCGGTGATAGGTTAATTATAAAGAGGGAAAACTAAGCAGGAAGCCTCCCGACTTCGATCGCTCTTCTGTCTTGTCCTTTGCCTTGTCTCCCCAGCAGCAACAATTATGCCATCCCCAAATCTCAAATATGCTTACTTTCCCGGTTGCGTTGCCCAAGGGGCCGCCCGCGAACTTTACCTTTCTACTCAAGCACTGACTCAAGCCTTGGGCATCGAACTGGTGGAACTCAAAAAAGCTTCTTGCTGCGGTTCTGGCACTTTCAAGGAAGATTCGCAGTTGCTCGAAGATACTGTCAACGCTCGCAATATTGCTTTGGCTGAGGAACTGAATCTGCCTTTGCTGACGCATTGCAGCACTTGTCAAGGGGTAATCGGTCATGTGGACGATCGCCTCAAGGAATCTCAGAAAACCGATCCTAACTACATAGAAAAAGTCAACGGTTTACTGGAAAAACAAGGCTGTTCGCCTTATCAAGGCAGTACCGAGGTGAAACATCTGTTGTGGGCGATCGTTGCAGATTACGGGCTCGACGAGGTGCAGAAGCGAGTCACCCGCAAGCTTTCGGGTTTGAAGTGCGCGTCTTTTTACGGGTGCTATCTGCTGCGAGCTCAGGATAAGCTGCTTTACGATGACCCGCACCAACCGGAATCGATGGAAAATGTGTTTCGGGCGATCGGGGCAACTCCGGTTTATTATCGAGGGCGGACGCAGTGCTGTGGCTGGCCGTTGGCGAGTTATGCCACTAACCAATCTTTTCAGATGGCAGGCAAACATATTCAAGATGCTCTTGACAATGGAGCTGATTGTATGGTGACGCCTTGTCCGCTTTGTCATTTAAATTTGGATTCGCGGCAGCCGGAGGTGGAAAAAGTAATCGGGCGCAAGTTGGGTTTGCCCGTGTTGCATTTGTCGCAATTGGTGGCTTTGGCTTTGGGTGTGGAGCCGAAAAAACTAGGGCTCGATCGACATATTGTGTCAACTAAGCCCGTGTTAGAAAAATTAGGCTTTTAGTCGATCGATTTCCACAGATTTGTAGTAAAGAAGTCCGTCCTTGATAACTCCGCTCTAAGCACAGACGTGCTCAGTAGGAACCTACTTTGATAAGACTCTCCGCGTGAATAACTGTGAAGTTTTGTCGCTTTTTCGCGAAGTGCTTCCAGGCACTGCGGTAGACTAACCTTTAATTCTCTGTGCAGGCTATAGCGGTGGCACCTCGCCGTCAAATCTGTTAATTCGCAGAGGCAGCAAATTTTTAGTGACTCGTTGGGAGCCTTTATTCAATGTCTCATTCAGTCAAAATTTACGATACTTGCATCGGCTGCACTCAATGCGTCCGCGCTTGTCCGACTGACGTTTTGGAGATGGTGCCCTGGGATGGCTGCAAAGCAGCTCAGATTGCCTCATCTCCCCGCACCGAAGACTGTGTAGGCTGCAAGCGGTGCGAAACTGCTTGCCCGACCGATTTTCTGAGCATCCGGGTTTACCTGGGAGCAGAAACCACTCGCAGTATGGGTCTAGCCTACTAAATATCGATCGACACATCGATCAAATTACGGGCACAACAGAGGGGGCGATTAAATTGCCCCCTCTTTTTTGTCGCGGAATCTGCATTCTGGGGCCGGAAGAAGGTAAAAATGATAAAACTTGGGTTTTATTGCGATCGCTAAGCAGGAGTAGTACGTTAAATGTGCGGAATCGTTGGCTATATCGGCACGCAAGCAGCAAGCGAGATTTTGCTAGCAGGATTGGAGAAACTAGAATACCGGGGCTACGATTCAGCGGGCCTCGCTACCATCTCCGAAGGAGAAATTACCTGCATCCGAGCAAAGGGCAAATTGCACAATCTCCGGGAAAAGTTAGCAGACATAGACTCTCTGGCTCCCATCGGTATCGGACACACCCGCTGGGCAACTCACGGCAAACCAGAGGAATATAACGCTCACCCTCACCTAGATAATAGCGGGCGAATTGCGGTAGTTCAAAATGGAATTGTCGAAAATTATCGTGAGTTGCGGAAAGAATTGAAAGCAAAGGGACATAAATTTGTCTCGGATACCGATACAGAAGTTATTCCTCATTTAATAGCTGAATTTTTGAAAGAAGCAAGAAGGGAGAAAGAAGAAGAAAAAGATAAAAAAACCGAGAAAGTTGCTGATTTATCGTTTTTAAAAACTATTTTAAAGGCGGTAAATAAATTAGAAGGAGCTTTTGCGATCGCCGTTATCTGTGCAGATTTTCCAGAGGAAATAATTGTCGCCAGACAGCAAGCTCCTTTGGTGATTGGGTTTGGTGCTGGTGAATTTTTCTGCGCTTCCGACACGCCGGCATTAGTATCTCACACCCGCACTGTTTTGTCCTTAGAAAATGGCGAATTGGCAAGGCTAACTCCGATGGGAGTCGAAGTTTACAGCTTTGCAGGAGAAAGGCTGAAAAAAAGCCCGCGCATCCTTGGTTGGAGTCCGGTTTTAGTCGAAAAACAAGGCTTCAAACACTTCATGCACAAGGAGATTTATGAACAGCCAGCCGTAGTCAGAGCTTGTTTGGAGGCTTATTTAGACAGCGAGTGGCAGCCGGAAAATCCTCGCTCTCCCATCAATCTCAACTTGCCCAAGGAACTTTGCGCCGATGTCGAACAAATTTCGATTCTCGCCTGTGGAACGAGCTGGCACGCCTCGCTAATTGGCAAATATTTGTTGGAACAATTAGCTAATATTCCCACAGCAGTGCAGTACGCTTCTGAGTACCGTTACGCACCGGCACCGCTGACAGCAAATACTTTAACTATTGGGGTAACACAGTCGGGAGAAACGGCGGATACGCTGGCTGCTTTGGGGATGGAACAGCAGCGCCGCGCGGGTTTTACTGATAAATTCCGGGCGAGAATGTTAGGCATTACTAACAGAACTGAAAGTTCGATCGCCCACATGATGCCACAGGTAATCAATACCCACGCTGGTATAGAAGTCGGCGTTGCTGCCACTAAAACTTTTGTCACTCAGTTGATGGCATTCTATTTCTTAGCTTTGGATTTGGCGCACCAGCGGCAAACAATCAGCACTGAGAGATTGGCAGAAATTATTACTGGTTTGCGCCAGTTGCCAGCGGAAATTGAGAAGTTTTTGGAGATTCAAGAACAGTATGTCGAGGAATTGTCCCACCAGTTTACAGACACCCAAGATTTTATCTTTTTGGGGCGGGGCATAAACTTTCCCATTGCTTTGGAAGGGGCGCTGAAGCTGAAGGAAATTAGCTACATTCACGCCGAAGGATATCCGGCGGGAGAGATGAAACATGGCCCGATCGCCCTTTTGGATGCGAAAGTGCCTGTAGTCGCGATCGCCATGCCCGGAAGCGTCTACGAAAAAGTGCTTTCCAACGCTCAAGAAGCGAAGGCGCGTGACGCCCGTTTAATTGGCGTTACGCCGAAGCAAGGTGTGGCGGAAGCCGATATTTTTGACCACATTTTGCCGGTGCCTTTGGTGGATGAATTGTTGTCGCCAATTGTGACAGTGATTCCGCTGCAATTGTTGGCTTATCACATTGCGGCGCGTCGGGGTTTGGATGTGGATCAGCCACGAAATTTGGCGAAGTCGGTGACGGTGGAGTAAAGGAAGACAGTTGACAGTTGACAGTTGACTGTTGAGAGTTGACTGTTGACTGTTGAGAGTTGACTGTTAGCAGTTGTTATTGGTTATTTGTTATTTGTTATCAATAACCTTCCAGGCTCTGCCTCCTATGCGCGATGCGCGATGCCCGATGCCCGATGCCCAATGTCCAATGCCCGATGCCCGATGCCCGATGCCCTATTCCCCCTCGCACACACCCCAAATCGCCGCCAACAGCAACCAGCTTGTAGTATTGAGTCGAAAATCAAACAGCGTCACATCTACAGTGTTAAAAAGCGTACAGGCGGCGAAGGCTAATAAATAACTGAAAAAAATTAGGCGATCGGTTGCTCTTACATCTTGACAAACCACCTGATTTTTGCTACAAATTATAGATTTTTGATTGAACACTAAAGCATTTTCCGCTACTTCCTGCGTTGCTATTTGGTCGTGTTTAATATCCCCAGAAAAAACCTGCCAATTCGCCAGCAGCAAAACACCCCTAGCCAAAACCCAGCCAACTAAACCAAACAAAAAAAGCGTTGCGGGTATTCCCGTTTCCGCAGTCAACATCAGTATCAAACTGTGAGGATGACCAAGCCATTCTTGCATCTGAGCTTGATAGAGAGGCGTAAAATTTCGCAATCCCCAACCAGTCCAAGGACGCTGCTGAGTCATTGACCAAGCAAATTCCCACTGAGTAGTTCTTAAAGTAGCTGTCGGCCGATTTGGGAACATCTCGTCGGTGAGTCTAGCCCAAAAGAAAGCCGGAACAATTATTCGTAAAGAGTGCCGCAGTGGTTCCGGGCCAAAGGCAGACAAAATAACTGTGCTAGCCACACTAAAAACGGCAGCTAATAATTTTTTATAACCCGCATAAAATGCAAAAGCCAAAACTGCAAAAACTGCAATTCCCCAAGCATTGCGAGAATTAGTAAAAATCAAAGCAACAGCATTTCCGATCACTGCAAAACTTAAAAATAGAAATTGGGAATTGGGAATTGGGAATTGGTAATTGGTGACAACTGACAACTGACAACTGACTTCTGCCATCCACAGTCCCAGTGCTAAAATAAAAGCAATTGTCAGATAGCAAGCTAAAATATTAGCGTACATAAATACAGAAGCCATGCGGCCGGGGGGATTGCCTTGGGGTGCGAGTACCCAGCCAAAAATAGGCTGCAATTGATCGATGCCGCTCCAGCCTAAAAATTGCTGTCCCAGACCTAAAACTATCACTGGGATTGAACTAATTACAATCATCCAAGACAATTGCCGCAATTGAGGCAGAGTTTTAATTAAACTGCTGAAAGTGGCAAACAATATAAAGAACGGCAAGAAGTTGTACAACCCTACAAAAGCCTCAATGCGGTTGTTGGCAAAAACCGCTGTGATGACTAGCAGCGCGCTCAGAATTGCGAATCCTCGATTCAGCGGGCGACGACTAATTTGACGGAACTTTTGCTTGCAAGTGCCGGCCAATCCCAGGAATAAACCTAAAGCTCCCAAAATCGGAATTAAGGGAAAAATCAGCATCCCCACTTGCGCGAAATTCCAAGGGATTTGCAGGCGGGGATCTGGATGTTTTTGGACGCGAGACTTGAGATTTTCGGCTGTCTGTTTGGCAGCTAATTTCAACCGATTTTTGATATTCACCCACACTCCCAATCTCAAATCTAAAATCTACAATTTACCATTGTTAAGCTAGTTCCCAAACGCATTCCGATCGCGTCAAGCGTATTTGAGCTAGGGCAAAAATGGTCGGGATAATGCGACCGTAGTTCGTGGAAATTGATCGCCAACCCAAATCCGCTAAAAACCAAGTCCACATCACCGGGCCGACCAACGAAAATACGCTCCGCGTCGCACCGTAACGAGCCGCACTTACCGCCATACCGCGCCGCGCCGTCTGAATTGCGACATAATTTTGAAACTGGGTTGCTGCAGTTGCAGTGCCTGCAAGCACTCCTTGTTTTGCCATTTGATAGGTGGCAAAATGCAGCGCAAATTGATTAGCCATTAGTTTGAGCAGCATTGGTTTTAAGATGGAACTAACAGCTAAAGCGCTGCCGCCTTTGAACAGTAAACCCAGCGGGTCTTTTTCTGCAGAAATTGGCAGGGGTTCTGAGAGTTTAGAATCAACGATCGCTCGCTGTACGCGCAGTGTGAGCGCTTGCTGTTCGTCTGCGGGCAAACGCTTCCACGCGCGGCCCATTAAGTGGAGAAATACTTCTGCCTCTAAGTCAGTGGTTGACAACTGTCTGGGGTAAGGGATTTTTAGATAGCGACAAACTTGAATTAGTGCTTGTCTGTAAGTTACTTGTTGGGTTCGCCCTCTGAGTACCGTCAACCCGTCGGCTGCAAGATAGCGAAACCGCTGTTCTACGGCGTCGAGCCATGCTTGGCGATCGCGACTTTGTACATCTATCGGTGCGGGGGTTTGCACGTAATCTAAAGGGTTAAACTTGCGGCTGAACAGAAGTTCTGTTAGTTGCTGCAATTCTTCTTCTGTTGTCAATTCGAGTGCTGCTCTGAGTTCGTCCAAAATTTTGCCCTCCCCTATTCGATTTTAGATTTTAGATTTTAGATTTTAGATTGCTGCTGGTTGACAACCATTAGGATTTAGGATTTACCTACAGTGGCATTTTTTGATTGGGTCTTAATCATGGATTCGTGCTGTCCTTTATTCTACTACTTGGTACAGGGCGATGGCGTCGGGCCCTCGCCCGTGCTACGGCTCTTTTGAGTCATCGGTACGGTACAAATTTAGCCTGCAGGCTTTAAGCTGATGTTTAGATTCACAAGGCGGACCGAAAGCATCCAGGATACAAGCCCCCGGATTCATCCGTCCAGAAATAAAAAACCTGTATCCGATAAAGCAGCCCCCCAATTTATCCGTGGGGTCAATGCTTCAATCTAAAATCTAAAATCTAAAATCTAAAATCGATTGACTGATTGATTATGTTCGATGTTGCGGTGATTGGTGCGGGTATGGCGGGGCTGAGTTGCGCTCAACGGTTGCGTCAAGCTGGTTATTCTGTGGCTGTTGTTGAGAAATCTCGTGGCGCGGGGGGACGTGTTGCTACCCGCCGCGTACAGGGTACTAGGGCCGATCACGGGGCGCGGTATCTGGAACCGCAGGGGGATGCGGTGCAGGGGCTAATTGAGGCTTTGGTCGATCGCCACATCCTCAAACTCTGGACTGATACTGTCTGGGAATTCAGACAGGGAAAACTTTCTGCTATTCCTCGCTGTTGTTATGTCGCACCTGCGGGTATGAATGCTGTGGGTAAGTATCTGGCTGAGGATTTAGATATTTGGTTTGGCCGCCGCGTACAAGCTATTTCTACTACAGATAACCAAATGTGGCATCTTTCCCTAGAAATTACTGATGACAATTTAGAGATACCTCAAGAATTGATTGCTAAGGCTGTGGTTGTGGCAATTCCTGCACCTCAAGCTTTAATGTTTTTGAGTTCGGAAATCGGTTTTCAATCTGATTTTCTTGACAAATTGCGTTCTGTTGATTACGACCCTTGCATTACCGTTATGGCTGGCTATCCTGCGCCAAAACAGCAAGATTTAAGTAATCTAAATCCGCAGTGGCAAGCTGTTACTTTTCGAGATGATGCTGATTTAGCTTGGGTTGGTTTAGATAGTAGCAAGCGGCTTGAGTCGCAGCAACCGGTGTTTGTGATTCACAGCAGCGCAAATTTTGCCGATCGCCATTTAGAATCTGCTGATTTGCCAACAGTCGGTCAAGAATTGCTCGATCGCACTTCTGAATATTTAATCCCTTGGCTGAAACAGCCAGAATGGTTGCAGGTTCACCGCTGGCGCTATGCTTTTTGTCGAAATCCTTTGCCTGTTTCTTGTTTGTCTGCTGGGGGAAATTTGCCGCTGGTTTGTGCGGGGGATTTGTGCGGAGAAGGTCAAATAGAGGGTGCTTTGCGATCGGGTTTGGCGGCGGCTAATTCGGTGAATTCTCTGTTGCAAAATTTGCCGTTAGATTCCAGCCTAAATTGGTAATATGGCTACAATTAAGGTATCGATTTTGCCTCTAACGCTATGATGGTCATCCCGTCTGGGTTTAGCCCCGAAGATTACCTTGCCTTCACCTGCGCGATCTAGTTAGGAATTGCAATTTAATAACTCAAGCAATGTTCATCTTTTAATCCTTGCCTGCAAAGCCGACGGGCGCGAAGATGCTGAACTTATTGAAGTTTCGTTCCTTATGAAAAATTCATCTAACGACTTACAAAAAAATGGAAAAATGGTGTAAACTCCCACTTTTCCAAATTGTTATTTTTGTGCAGTTTCCTGTTGTTCTAAGCCTTGTTCTTGCATCTGCAATAACTCGGGAACTGTTACGAAACTGTACCCTTCATTTCTCAATCGAGCAATAATCTCAGGCAAAGCTTTTACTGTTCTCGCTCGATTACCGCCGCCGTCGTGCATCAGCACAATGCCGCCGGAATTTGCCTGCCTCATCACGTTGTCTATCAAAGATTCCGTAAGGGTGCGCCAATCAAAAGAATCAGCAGACCACATCACAACTGCATAATTTTTCTTTTGAGCATAAGCTGTCAATCCATTGTTTAAAATGCCTCCTGGCGGGCGGAACATCGATGTTTGGATGCCGGTCAAGTCCTCTATTAAGGATGAAGTGCGATCGATCTCGCGAGCGGCACCGTCTTCGTTATACTGCAGGTATTGGTGGTTCCAAGTGTGATTGCCGATCGCGTGACCGGCTTGTGCGACCTGTTTGCCAATTTCGGGAGAATTTTGCAGGTATTTTCCTACCCAGAAGAATGTAGCCTTAATATTATTTTCCTTGAGAATATCTAGGATTTGTGTAGTTGTTTTCGGCCAGGGGCCGTCGTCAAATGTCAGGGCGATCGCCTTGTGCTGGGAGTCGAGTTTCGCGTGACGAATGGTTGTACCTTGAAACTGATCCGGTACGGCTGATTGAAATCGGATTGCCTGGAATTGGGCTAGAGCATTTTGGGAAAATTCAACTCGACGGGCGATCGCCTGGGAGAACTTATTAATATTGGACATCGCCGGTTGTTCTTGCGACTGGGATACGGCCAAGACTTGCGCCTGAATCGGTTGCAATGGCTGACTGGCCCGCAAGTTAATCGGCCATGTCACACCCAGCAAAAAACTTCCTGTTGCTGCCATAAAAGCAACTATTAAAGTTTTTCGCCGCCTCCACAGCAGTTTCAATTTTGTCACGTCATTATCTCCTTCACACGTTGTACAGTTAATTTGAGATTTTATGTTGATATCAAGTTAATCCACTTAAGAGGATAATCTTAAATTGGACAGTCAGTAAAAATGCTACTGGAAATAACCGATCGTGGGGAAGTCCGTCCGGATAAAAAAATTTAAGATTTGTGCGCCAGAAATCCCCTAACCCATGAAAACGCGGGATGGTGAACTTTTCCCCAGCCAGGGGGACGGCGCTCTCGGATTAATGGCACGATATTCTTAGGGGCTCAGCCAGCATCGGCCCGCGTCTCTACCTGACACTGCAAGTTGGTTTAACCTGAGATGTGGCACTATTGTCAATAAGCTGTTTAGGAACGCAAGATGCCTGTTCCACAAGAAAATCTACTCTTTGTGGAACAGGCATCTTGCCTGTTCTTGAGAATAGTGCCAGATGTGAGGTTAGCCTGAGATGTGGCACTATTGTCAATAAGCTGTTTAGGAACAGGCAAGATGCCTGTTCCACAAGAAAATCTACTCTTTGTGGAACAGGCATCTTGCCTGTTCTTGAGAATGGTGCAAGATGTGAAGTTAACTGCATTTGATATGAGGGCGATCGCCCGCCCGCCACTCCTAAAATTAACTTTTAGGGCCGATTCTCTCGTTGTACAAGCCGACAATCCGATCGATAACTTCAGCAACAGTCAGATTGTCTGTTTGAATTTCCACAGCATCCGCCGCTTTACGCAAAGGTGCAACCTCGCGGGTGCTGTCCTTTTCGTCCCGCAGGGCGATGTCTTGTTCCAATTGGGCCAAGCTAATATTAGCCCGATCGGTATCTTTAAGTTCTAACAGCCGCCTGCGCGATCGCTCTTGTACCGAAGCCGTCAAAAAAATCTTCAGTTCCGCATCGGGAAACACGTTAGTGCCGATATCGCGGCCTTCTGCTATAATTCCGCCTTTTGTGCCGCAGCGCCGCTGTTCCTCCACCAGAAACTGTCGCACGGCGGGAATTGCCGCCATTTCCGAGACGCGGGATGTCACTTCCAAACTGCGAATTGCCTCGGTTACGTCTTCGCCGTTAATCTTCAACATCTTTGATGCGGGATCGAGGTTGTATTCCAAATAACTGGAACTGATTAATTCGGCGATCGCGCATTCGTCGGAAATCGGCGTGTCTGTTTTCAAGGCCAGCCAAGTCAGCGCCCGATACATCGCACCGGTATCCAGATAAAACAAGTTCAAAGCTGTTGCTGCAAGGCGAGTTACGGTAGATTTGCCTGCTCCCGCCGGGCCGTCGATCGCCACAATGGGCCGACGATTCCTGAGAATTATATTGTCAATCAAACGAGTAGAGCCAACTCTGGCAGCCACGGCTAAAAGTCCCGCTGTTTCCACAACCTGCAAGGGCGTCAAAGTGTCGGGATCGACGAGTTCGGCGTATTCGAGCTTGACTGCGGGCTCTTCTGCGACTGCTGCTTGGGCGGCAGCGAGTGCGGCTGCTGCGGTGCGGTCCCCTGAATAAAAAGTTTCCGAGGCTTGTTGCAGGGCGCGGTAGAGTACGGAGGCTTGCTGTTTTTGCTCTACTGTTAAATACTGATTGCGAGAACTCATTGCCAGTCCCGACTCTTCGCGGACGATCGGACAAGCGACAATCTCTACAGGCAAGTTAAAATCAAAGACCAGCTTCCGAATAATTGCTAGCTGCTGGGCGTCTTTTTGACCGAAATAAGCTTTTGTCGGCTGCACCAAACTCAAAAGTTTAGTAACAATTGCCGCGACGCCTTGAAAATGACCGGGCCTTGCTTTGCTGCACAAAACCGATGTCATCGCCGGTGGCGGCACTACTTGAGTTAAGGATGAAAGGTGAATCTCTATCTGTTTTTGGGCGGTTTGCTCTGTTTCTGTGTGTGAAGCGAAGCTATCCCGTAGGGAATCGACCGTTTGGTGGCCGAACATTTCAGTTGCTGAGGGAGCAAATATGGCATCAACCCCAGCTTGTTCGCACAACAGCCGGTCTTGCTCGAAATTCCGAGGATAATCTTGAAAATCTTCTGTTGGCCCAAATTGCAGCGGGTTGACAAAAATGCTGACCAGGGCGATCGCATTTTCTTGCCTTGCCCGCTGGATCAAGCTCAGATGCCCTGCGTGCAAAGCTCCCATCGTCGGCACCAAACCGACTGTCAAATGAGGTGCAGCAGACTTTTGTAAATTTAAGTAGCAGCGAAGTGCTGCAATGGTAGTAAACAGGCGCACCGGTAGAATCTCCTGAAGGCATTCGGCAGAATGCAGAGTTTATTTGTCAGAATTTGTTCGACTTGACATCTGGCACCACCGTCAAGAACAGGCTTTTCGGCCTGTTCCACAAAGAATAGTGCAAGATGTCAGTTTTATCTCACATCTTGCACCCTTCTCAAGAACAGGCTTTTCGGCCTGTTCCACAAAGAATGAGTTTTCTTGTGGAACAGGCCGAAAAGCCTGTTCCTAAACAAGTAATTGAGAATGGTACAAGATGTCAGTTTTATTCTACTTTCTGCTTTCTACACTTCGGATAACTTTATGTATTCTGCCTGAGAGTAGGCTTCAGCGTCCACGAGTTGTTTGCTGCGGCGGTTCGATCACTTCGATTTCCACTCTGGCAACGCCACTGCTGATCATTCCTAGCACGTTGGCGGCGCCGGCGGACAAGTCAATGAGCCGATCGCCCACATAGGGGCCGCGGTCGTTAATGCGGACGACTACGGTGCGGCCGTTGTCGAGATTTCTCACCATGACTCTCGTTCCAAAAGGCAAATTTGGGTGGGCTGCGGTCATATCATTTTGGTTGAAACGCTCGCCGCTGGCGCTGAGGTTGCCGTTAAATCCTGGGCCGTACCAGGAAGCCCAGCCGCTGAGGCGCACTTGAACTGGGCCCATAGACAGCACGGAGCGTTCTGGTTGGGGTTTGCCTGCGACTTCTTCCAGGGGTGGGGCGTTCCCTAGGAGGCGGCGGAGGCGATTGGTTGCTTGCAGGGCATCTCGGCTAAAGTCGCTGGTGGTGTCGGGTAGGATGGTTTCGGCGTTGATGTTTACCAAGTCCTCGCCGTTTGCCTGGATAATGTAGCGATCGCCTTTTTCCCACTTAACGGTAATGCTGTTGGGATCGATGTTGTTGCGGGCTAGCTGATTGAGTCTTGCTGCTAAGCTTGATGCCCGCCAAACTGGATCGGGTTCTTGATTGCTAGAGTTGCTGGCAATGTTTCCAACTTTGGGATTTTCTCTGGAGCCCGCTACTTTTGACGGACTGCTAGCACCGGCTTGGCTGTTGCCAGTTTCTCCCAAAGCCGTATTTGTTTCCGGATTCGCGTTCAGAAAGGTGATGACTGGAATGTTTCGCACGTAGACTGTCGCTGCTTGTCGCCCGCCTAAGTCGTGGGGCTGAATTTTGGCGATCGAGTCTCGGGCAATTTCAGCTCTTGCTTGATACTGATACTGTCCGACTTTTTGCGCTTCGACCCGAGTAGCGTTTAACTGCTGGGACGGTTGGGTGGCAATTACTTGCTCGGACACCTGAGAGTTTTGGTTGTCGGCACCTGTTGCTTGTGCGTGACAAGAGGATGCCGTTCCTACCATAGGAACTAACAGGACAGCGAGTAGACCACCAACAAATTTTTCCTTCATACGTCCATTTTTGTGAATAGCCATTGCCAACCGAGATTGGAGGATTGGCCATTTGGCGGCGGGTCTCAAGGATTTCTCTCTTGCCCTTCGCCATTCCCCCGTGAGTCAAAGCAAAGTATCCGGGTGCGTTTTTGCTTTAATGCTTCCGCCCCAAAAAAAATTGGCGGAAACTTCCCTGACACTTGACAACTCGTACTCGATCCGCAATTTGTGTTTTGTTCACGAACTGCAACAGACTACCACAAACTTTTGTGGTTGGGGATCGCTGCGATCGCGATTTTCACCAAATCTTCATCAAA
Source organism: Microcoleus sp. K1-B1 (assembly GCF_036704705.1). Taxonomy (NCBI): domain Bacteria; kingdom Bacillati; phylum Cyanobacteriota; class Cyanophyceae; order Oscillatoriales; family Microcoleaceae; genus Microcoleus; species Microcoleus sp. K1-B1. The sequence continues at coordinate 17,033 of NZ_JAUBSH010000118.1, forward strand.
TTTTCTCAAAACCCTCTATCATAAAATCCTTTAGTTCCAGTGCTTACAGCCGTTTCAGCCATTACGGAAAAATTTACAAAAATTTACAAAACTTTAGTGTATTTTGTGGGCTAGGGAATGGATAGTCTTAAAAAAGCTGTTTGTCAACTGTTATGGGAATAAACTAAAAATTAGAAGAAATCGATTTGGCGGACTTATGGATTATCGAGAAGCAGGTGTGGATGTTGAGGCGGGTAGAGCTTTTGTCTCGCGCATCGGGAGTATGGTTAAGAGCACGCACCGATCGGGAGTTTTGGGCGGATTCGGCGGGTTTAGCGGTTTTTTCAGCGTCCCGGAGGGTTTAAAAGAGCCGGTGATGGTTTCGGGTACTGACGGCGTTGGGACTAAATTGAAATTGGCCCATAATCTCGATCGTCACGACACGGTAGGTATCGACTTGGTGGCGATGTGCGTCAACGACGTGCTGACATCCGGGGCCGAACCCCTCTTTTTTCTCGATTATTTAGCGACGGGAAAGTTAAATCCCGAACAATTAGCTGCGGTGGTGGCCGGCATTGCTGACGGTTGCAAACAAGCGGGCTGTGCTTTGCTCGGAGGAGAAACTGCAGAAATGCCCGGTTTTTACCAAGCGGGTGAGTACGATTTGGCGGGGTTTTGTGTGGGTATTGTCGAAAAGAGCAAATTGTTGGACGGTTCGCGGGTGCAGGTGGGAGATGTGGCTGTGGGCCTGGCCAGTTCGGGCGTGCACAGCAACGGTTTTAGTTTGGTGAGAAAAATTGCGGGCGATCGGGGTTTTGACTGGCATTCCCAACCCGAAAAATTAGGTGGCAAAACTTTAGGAGAAGTGCTGCTAACTCCGACTAAAATTTATGTTAAACCAGTCCTCGAAGCAATTAAGAGCGGTCTAGAAATTCACGGCATGGCTCACATTACGGGCGGCGGTTTGCCGGAAAATTTGCCCCGCTGTTTGGGAGTTAATCAATCTGTGAAAATTGACAGCAATAGCTGGCCAAATTTGCCAATTTTCCAGTGGATTGCTGAAGCGGGCCAAGTTGCGACAGCAGATATGTTCAATACTTTTAATATGGGGATTGGGTTTGTGCTGTTGCTCGATTCCAGGGAAGTAGAACAGGCTGTTAAATGGTTTGAATCTCAGGGAATTGGTGCTTGGGCGATCGGGGAAGTGATTGAGGGGAAAGGAGAATTGATGATCATGGGTAATTAGTAGGAAGCAATCGCAGGGGGTGAAGATTGCTTGGCTTGGTTTTATGCACTAACAGACAATCTCAATCTGCCTTCATCTGTGTATATCTGCGGTTAAATTTATACTTTTGAAAGTAACCGCAGAGGACGCAGAGGACACAGAGGAAGAAAGAGAAAAAGGAATTCACAACAGATGACTTGTTGCTACAATTTTAAATGAAATTGAAATCAGCTATTGTGCTTTTAAATACGGTATAAATCAAAATTATTTCCGTTAATTAGTGTAAAATTTTCCGCCGAACGTTTAAATTAATTGAATAGCTATACTATTTATTACATCGACTCTGAAATGAAGGATTGTTAATTGTTGAAGTGAGAAAATATCAAAAGCCAAGGTAATGTTTTTATCACAGTTTAAATAAAAAACACCTTATTAGGCTTGTACGTGACTCAAATTTTCCAAAAACTCCTGCACAACTAGATCCGGTTGTTCGCTGCATCGGGTAGCGTCGTAATGTTTGACAAGACTGATGCCAGAATCTATGAAAAGCTGGGACATTTCATCTTCTGTTGCGTTTGGATGGGATGATCCACTGTCAATTTTCAGTATCCCTAGCTTGTTTTGGTGGAAGATCAGAAAGTCAGCTTCTTGGTTTTGTCTGCCTTCCGGTGTTGTCAGTCGCAGTTGGGAGTTGGGGATGAAGAGAGTGGAAGTGCGATCGAGTATTTCGGCAATTTTCACTTGTGCGTCGGAGTGAAAGCAAAAACCGTTCCAGTTAATTTCGTTTTCTGAGCCAGATAATTCAGTTTCACTATCAGCATTTATTGTTTTATCTAAATCAGCTTGACCATAATCAGCTTCATTTAAATTTGCGAATAATCTAGCTCCACTTAAGTTTGCTCCGCTGAGATTTGCACCGCTGAGGTTAACTTCGATCGTCAGATTTCGCTGTAAGTTCACTTGAGTTCGCCGTAAGTATCGCTTTAATACAGATTTAAGATTATCTTTTTTTACTTTTTCTTCTAGTGCTGTTGAAAGTAGTTTCCATAGTTTAGCACCAGCATCTTTGATATAATCATATTCATATTCAGTGCTGGCTGCAATTTCTTTATAAGACTGTCCTTCCCAGGATTGACGAAACACTATCTCTTGAATTTTGTTGAGGCGATCGTAGTTGAGGGCTGTTTCTGCGATCGTGATGGCTTCGTCAACGGTCATGTGTTAAAGTCCCTTACTAGCGGAGCGTTAAGGTAGGATTAGTACAGATTGTACCGCAACAGACGCTTAATATTACTTTTTTATTACTATTTTGTTACTTTTTATTACTGTTGAAGCTGCTCTTAAGTCGTTATCATATATCTAACTACACAGGGATGTCAATATCAATAGCACTCATCAGCAGTCTTAAAAACCTTATTGAAGCAGGTATAAGGTTGATATTGAAAGGTGCATCAATAAAAAGTAACCCACCTTTTGTCTATATTCCAAATATTTTTGAGAGAAAGCGTCATGAAAAATTCAACCATTATGATATATTTTCCAACATTGTCACTGACTTTTTGGCTCTCCTGAACTTATGGTTATAAGTTTATCTAATCAGACCAGCAAGCTAATACGCGATTCCTAAAATTATTAAA
>NZ_JAUBSH010000119.1:0-19864 GCF_036704705.1 Microcoleus sp. K1-B1
TGAGTTACCTCAGTAGATATATTCTTTTTGTTTACTTATCTTAACATAGTTCGGTTTTTTTGCGCCGACCTACTTATTGTTATAAGCTGCATTGTCAAAAATAGCAAGACAGGTTATATCATTTGAGATTTGAGATTTGAGATTTTACATGACTTATGAATCCGGGTTGAAAGTTAAAAAATTTCATCCTAATTTCATTTTTGGGTGTCAAGGTAAATAGAATGGCTATTTAACACTGTTCAGCCAAGGAATCGCGGGAAAAGCTACGGCAGACGGAGCCTTTAATATCTGCTAAATTTTATTGTTAAATAGTCGATCGCCTAACGGTGGCTAATAGTCATCACCTCTATAAAATCATAAAATGTTCAGCACAATTCTTAGATGGGTAATTAACCGCCGCTGGCTAGTTGTTATCGCTACCATTATTGTTAGTCTGTGGACATTGTATATCATCCCCCAAATGTCCCTTGATGTCTTCCCTCCTTTTGCACCCCCGCAAGTCGAAATTCAGACGGAAGCACCGGGTCTCGCGCCGGAAGAAATCGAGTCTTTAGTAACACTGCCGATCGAAAGTGCGATTAACGGAACTCCTGGGGTGACAGCAGTGCGATCGTCTTCCGCTGTGGGCCTTTCTTCGGTTAAGGTAATCTTTGATTGGGGAACTGAAATTTATCAAGCGCGCCAGTTGATAACAGAACGGTTGCAGCAAGCTCAAAGCAAACTCCCGGCTGGGGTAGAAACACCGCAAATTTCTCCGACAACTTCTCCTGTCGGCACTGTTATTACCTATGCTTTTACCTCGGAAACTACTCCTTTGATGGAAGTGCGCCGTCTAGTTGATTGGCAAGTCACAAATCGCCTTTTGGCAGTGACAGGCGTTGCTCAAGTGGTGGCTTACGGCGGCGAAGAAAGGCAGTATCAAGTATTAGTAGAACCTGCCAAGTTGAAAGCTTTTAATGTGTCGTTGCAGCAAGTAGCTGAAGCGGCTGCGGCTGCGAATGTTAACGCGCCGGGGGGGTATTTAATTACGCCGGATCGAGAAACTTTAATCCGGGGGGTGGGGCGGATTGAGTCTGTGGAAGATTTGCAGCAATCGGCGATCGACTCTCGCCACGGAACACCCGTCAGAATTAGTGATGTGGCTGATGTCAAGATTGGTGCTGCAATCAAGCGGGGCGATGGCAGTTTTAACGGCAAAAAAGCTGTGATTGTGATGGTAAACAGACAGCCAGTTGCTGATACTCCGACGGTAACGAAAGCGGTTGAGGCAGCAATGGCTGAGGTGCAGGAAGCTCTGCCAAAAGATATTAAAGTTACTGTGACTTTTCGACAGGAAGAATATATTAATTCCTCGGTGGAGAATGTGCGATCGGCTTTAATTGAAGGCAGTATTATCGTCACCCTTATTCTCATTCCGTTTTTGATGAATTGGCGCACTCTCGCGGTTGTTTTGCTAGATTTCTTTCTGACTTGGCTGTTGGCGCTGCTGGCGATGTATTGGCTGGGGCTGGGATTAAATACGATGACTTTGGGGGGTTTGTCGGTGGCGATCGGCACTGCGATCGACGATGCGATCGTCTATGCCGAAAATACCTACCGCAATTTGAGAGAAAATACGTCTTCTCTTCATCCTCGCCCGGTGATGGATGTGATTTTTGATGGCAGTCAGGAGGTGCGCGATTCGTTAATTGGAGCGACTGTTATTGGGATTGTTGTTTTTTCTCCAATTTTTACTTTGCCCGGTGTAGAAGGTCGAATTTTTACGCCGATGGGGATTACTTATTTGGTAGTTGTTGTGATTTCTAGTCTGGAATCGCTGTTAATATCTCCGGCCCTTTGTGCTATCTTGTTGCCTACCAAACGCATGAGTGCTGCGGAACCTTGGCTGCCGAGATTTTGCAAGCGCATATATCATTTTTCGATAAATTTGTCAATGCGCTATTCGGGGATTATTTTAGCTTTAGCTGCTGCTAGCATGGTGGCTACATTAATTATCTTGCCTTCCTTTGGACGGGTGTTTTTGCCGGAGTTTCAGGAGCAAACTTTGGTGAATACTATTATGCTTTATCCGGGGGTGTCTTTGGAGACAACAGATAGCGCGGCTTTTGCTATTGAAGATGCTCTTAAGGATGATAGCAGGTTTCAATACGTGCAAGTGCGATCGGGCAGAGCTCCGGGAGATGCGGATGCTGCGGGAGTTAATTTGGCTCACATTGATATTGGTTTAAGCGAGGAGGGCATGAAAAACAGGCCGCAAACTTTGGAGTCGCTGCGGCAGGAGTTTGGTAAATTGCCGGGAGTTGCACCAAATATCGGCGGTTTTATTTCTCACCGGATGGATGAGGTTTTATCTGGTGTCAGAAGTCAGATTGCTGTCAAAATCTTTGGCCCGGATTTAGATCAACTTCGCAGCATAGGTGCCAAAGTTGAAGAGCAAATGAAAACAGTTGAAGGCATTGTGGATTTGCAACTCGAACCCCAGGTGCCAGTGCCACAAATTCAAATTAAGTTTAACCGTCAAGCTGCGGGTAGATACGGTTTGAAAATCGGAGAGCTTTCTGAAATAATTGAGACAGCTTTAAACGGCAAAGTTGTTTCTCAAGTTTTGGAAGTGCAGCAAACTTTTGATTTAGTTGTTTGGTTGCAGCCTGAAGCCCGAAATAACTTAGAAACTATTCAAAATTTGCTGGTTGATACTCCAAGCGGCAACAAGATTCCCCTTGCCCAAGTTGCGACTGTTAAATACGGTACGGGGCCAAATACGATTAACCGCGAGAATGTTTCTCGCTTGATTGTGGCGGCGGCTAATGCTAAAAATAGGGATTTGCGATCGGTTGTGAATGAAATTCAAGCTAAAGTAAAACGAGAGGTAGAGTTGCCTTTTGGCTATTTTATCCAGTACGGCGGTCAATTTGAAGCAGAACAAAGAGCTTCGCAAAATATTATGATATTTAGCGCGATCGCCTTTTTGGTAATTACAGTATTGATGTACTTGTCCGTCAAGTCAATTCCTTCAACTGCTATGATTATGATTAATTTGCCGATCGGATTAGTGGGAGGAGTAATTGCGGTAGCTTTGACTGGCAGCATCATCTCTGTAGCTTCCCTTGTTGGCTTTGTTACATTATTCGGCGTTGCTACCCGCAACGGCTTGCTTTTAGTAGACAACTACAACACTAAATTTGCTGAAGGACTGCCTTTTAAGGAAGCAATTATTAAAGGCTCGATGGAACGGCTCAACGCCATCTTGATGACCGCTTTAACTTCAGCTTTGGGTTTAGCACCTTTAGTCTTTGAAGGCGGGGCGGGCAAGGAAATTTTGCAACCGCTGTCAGTAGTAGTTTTAGGAGGGTTATTTACTTCTACAGCACTAACTCTGTTAGTTTTGCCAGCTTTGTACGCTCAATTCGGGCATTTTTTGCGACCTCAACAACCTCAGCCCGTTATTGAAGACGGGAAGGTAGTTAAAGCTGAAATAGCGAACTGATAAATTTTACTGAACTCCCTCAATCAAACTGCAAAGTGGCTCGCTATCGGGATTATCAGAAGCTCGATTTGTCCCAAGTTTTTTATAAGCTTCCACTCAGCTTGGAATGCACTCATGCGCTGAATTTCCTCATAGCGGTAGCCAGTTTCACTTTTTTGTGGTGGCTATAGTAACCCGATTTTTCAAGATTAAATATTTTCTCTTTTTAACATTTGTAGAGGATAAAAAAGCAGCAGTAACTCAAAAGTGAGTTACTGCTGCTGTCGGATATTCTCTTGCTTCTCCCCTGCGAAAAATCCATGATAGAATCTACACACATCGGGGGAAATAAGGATTATTTATCGCAATTAGCTGGCGGACACTCAGGAGTATTGCAGGCGCCGGCGGCAAAGACAACAGCGGCTGTACTGGTTGTCAGGAGAACTGCCGTCAAAGCTGCGAGAGTGAATCGTTTAGTCTGAGTTGCTTTAATCATTAATTTTTACCTGGGCATTTAGGATAGAAAAGTTTCTTGGGCAAACTATAAATAGTATAAACTCTCAAGTCACTATAGAGTCCAGGGGGTAAACATTAAGATTTATAAAAATATTTAATTGCCGAAGTCGCGATCCGAATACCTGTATGAAAGTCTGAAAATTTTATCCTGATTTCAGGTTTGTGTGTCATACTTTTTAATCATTGTACGCAAAGACTCAAACCAATGAAATCGCTCAAGTCAAATTTAATTGTTCTAGGTAGTGTCGGATTGCTGTTTTTGGGAGCTTGCAATAAAGGCGACCAAGCAAGCGATCAAAATACCACTCCAGCATCCCCTCCTGTCGCCTCTCAACCTGCGTCTTCGAATCCCGCCACTGCTCCTGCAACAGCAACTAAAGGGGGGCAAGTCGTAAAGTCTGGAGCTTACTATTTAGAGTTTGTACCTGAAAAAGAAGCTACCGGAACTCATTTAGATGTTTTTTTGCAAAAAGGGGAGAAAAAGGAACCAGTTCCTAACGCGAAAGTGACGGCTCAAGTGCAGTTGCCGAATGGAAAGCAGCAAACCCTAGCTCTCAAGTATGATGTTGAGGGCAAACATTACGCTGTGTTGTTTCCCGGCAATGATGCAGGAAGTTATCCTGTGAAAGTGACTGCGGATATTAACGGAGAAAAAGTTGACGGTCGTTTTACCTTCAATCAATAGATAGCTAATAACTAATGCGCTCTAAGTTAGGGGCGCATTAGTTATTAGCTACAAACAACTGCCTCCGGCATTTCCATTAAATTGAATTTTTCCCTGCAAATATACTTACACAAGCTCAAAAACATCTCATCACAAAGGTTTCAAGTGTTGAGGAAAAAATTGTTTGCCCATGTAGATGATTGATATCTGTTTGTGAGCGGCAATTATATTTAATATACAACAATTGAGGGCGAGATCCTGCGTCAGCTATTGCTGATAAATGGGTACAAATTTTCAGCTCAACATTTGCATCCTTTGTTGAGTTAGAGTTTTAGGACTATTAGTACATTTGTATGGGGCAAGTCCAAGTTAAAACTCCGCTGACAATTGCTCGTCAGGAACCATTGCGGACTGGGCTGGAGTTCGATCGCACCTTGACAGGACTAGGCAGTGATCGTTTATGATGGGGATCACGGGGATCGCAAGCATCGCTAGGCTAGCCTTTTGCAATGGCAAAGCTGACGGACTGGGGTTAGATCGCGAATTATGAGTGATGATGTCAACCTAGCTACTTAAAAAAATCTCAAATTAGCTAACAAAGCTTCTAGAGGGTGTGCCGAACTATTTCATTCCTGAAACAGAGAATAAGTGAATAAGTGAATAAGTGAATAAGTATCAAGGGAATGAAGTGATTTGCTATCAGGGCTGTTTCATTATCTTGTAGGGGCTGCCCCCCGTGGCTGCCCTAATCCCACCAAATGACTAAAAAATCGTGGATGGGTCGGGTCGGCATTCTGGGCACGACCCCTACAAAAGGCTGGTTTTCCTAAGAATGAAACAGCCGTGGATTTGCTATGCCGTGGAAAGACTCCGTAGTAAACACTGGTGAATTGAGTGGCTCAAACTATAAGCAATACAACTATGTCTATTCAGAATCAATTTAGTTGCTTTCTTATTGGAGAAGGAAGTTTACTTATTCAATGTGCTGAACTTCTTTTAGAGCGGGGTCATCATATTTTCGGTGTCATCTCCTTTGATACATCGATAAGTAGCTGGGCGAAGGCAAAAGACATACCTCACATCCAGCCAACAGATAATCTCATAGCATTTTTAAGACAACAGCCTTTTGATTACCTATTCAATATTGTAAACAGCTCGCTATTACCCAAAGAAATTTTGGAGTTGCCGCGCCACTTAGCGATCAACTACCATGATGCCCCACTGCCGAAGTATGCGGGACTCAATGCTACCTCTTGGGCTTTGATGCACCGGGAGAAGACTCATGGGGTGACGTGGTATGTGATAAGTAATTTGGTTGAGGGCGGCGATATCCTGAAGCAGGTTGCTATCGATATCGCTGATGACGATACGGCTTTTTCTCTCAATGAGAAATGTGATGAAGCGGCGATTCGTTCGTTTGAAGAGTTAGTTGATGATATCTCAAGTGGCCAAGCATTAGCGAACAAGCAGAACCTAGATGAGCTTTCCTATTTGGGACACTCAAAAAGACTTTTTGCTGGAGGTGTACTCTCGTTCAATCGTTGTGCCTATGATATGGATGCCGACATTAGGGCATTGGACTTTGGTTCATACCCCAATACCCTTGGTGTGGCGAAGTTGGCTATAGGGAACGACTTGATCATTATATCCAAACTCGAAGTTAAGGATGACCTGTCTAAGTCTTCTCCAGGAACAATCACGGCGATTGAACCCAACTTCTTGACGGTTTCTACAGCAAGTTACGAGGTAGCGCTGCGCCAGGTGCTGACCATCGATGGTCAAGCGGTATCGATTCCTGATTTTGTCCAGAAATTTCGACTTCAAGTTGAGGATCAGTTTAAGGACATGGAGCCAGATAGCGCGAGGCGTATTGAAATGTTTGATGGATTAATTGGTCAGCACGAGGATTTTTGGGTAAAGAAATTAGCGACGTTACAGCCAATTACGGTTCCCTATGCAGATCCGATGGCATCACACTTGGAACAGAAGCAGTACACAAGTGTCAAGATGTCCATACCGCATGAGGTAACAACATTTCTGGAGGAGCGCCAGCCCGAAAGGAATAAAGGCGACTTCCTGTTTGCTGCTTTTGCCATTTATCTGGGCCGTATTGGAGGAACTGGATGTTTCGATATCGGATTTAGAGATGTCGAGCTGCAACGGGAGTTAGTAGGGATCGAAGGCGGTTTTGCCTCAATTGTTCCTTGTCGCGTAGATATAGACTACGAGCAAAGTTTTGAGGAAGTTTTTAAAGCCATTGAGGAGCAGGTGGAGTTGACCAAACTTCACAAAACTTATGCGCGTGATGTCGTAGCTAGGTATCCAGCTCTTCGTTCATTGCCCGATCGGAGTCATGAGCCGATGTTTCCGGTGGTCGTAGATCGGGTAGAAAAACTAGACGAGCACCAAACCGGGTTTGGTAATGAGTTGACCCTGGTGATTCCATCACAGGGGAAAGAATGCGGTTGGCTCTATAACACCGAAGCATTAGATGGTGACAGCATAGCCAGGATGTTGGACCAGTTTGCTACTTTTTTGCAAGGTATTGTAACTGACCCCGAAAGGCGCGTTGCCGCTCTGCCTCTGTTATCTGAGCCAGAGTGTCACAAAATTCTGGTGGAGTGGAATGATACTCAGGTAGATTACCCCAAGGATAAGTGTATCCATCAGTTATTTGAGGCTCAGGTGGAGCAGACACCTGATGCGGTGGCGGTAGTTTATGAAGACAAACAGTTGACCTATCGGGAACTGAATGGCAGAGCGAATCAGCTAGCGCACTACCTGCAAAAACTGGGGGTAGGACCAGAGGTTGTAGTGGGGATTTTCGTAGAGCGATCGCTGGAGATGATGGTAGGACTTCTCGGTATTCTCAAAGCGGGTGGAGCCTACGTGCCTCTAGATCCTGCGTATCCGAAAGAACGTCTAGCGTTCATGCTGTCAGACTCACAGGTGTCGGTGCTATTGACCCAAGAGAAGTTGCTAACTGGATTGCCTGAGCAAGATGCGTTAGCGATCTGCTTGGATACAGGCTGGGGGTTAATTTCTCAGGATAGTGAGGAGAATCTCAACAGCGGGGTTAATGCCGCCAACTTGGCTTATATCATTTACACCTCTGGGTCAACCGGGAAACCAAAGGGAACGATGATTGTCCACCAAGGATTGGTCAATTATCTTAGCTGGTGCATAAAAGCGTATGCAGTAGCCGATGGGGTTGGTTCTCCGGTTCATTCTTCGATCGGCTTCGACGCCACCATTACCAGCTTATTCTCTCCCCTATTAGTAGGACAGAGGGTAGTCTTCCTCCCAGAGAAGCAGGAGATAGAGGCTCTTAGTGCCGTCTTGTGTTCTCAAAGTAATTTTAGCCTCGTCAAAATCACCCCGGCCCATCTGGTACTACTCAGTGAGTTATTACCCAGTAAGCAGGCGGCCGGTCAGACAAGAGCCTTAATTATCGGTGGCGAGGCTCTCTCGAAAAAGAGCATTTCATTCTGGCAGACTCACGCACCTGAAACTAGACTAATCAACGAATACGGCCCAACAGAAACGGTTGTTGGATGCTGTATCTATGAGGTTCCGGCTCAGACCACCCGATCGGGTTCGGTTCCAATTGGTCGTCCTATTGCCAATACTCAGCTTTATATCTTGGATCGGTCTCTCCAACCCGTCCCGATCGGAGTCACGGGTGAACTGCACATCGGTGGCGACGGTTTAGCGCGGGGCTATCTCAACCGGACAGAGTTGACGGCCCAGAAGTTTATTCCCAACCCCTTTAGTAATCAACCCGGATCACGTCTGTACAAAACTGGGGACTTAGCTCGCTATCTACCGGACGGCAACATCGAGTTTCTCGGTCGTATCGATACTCAGGTGAAAATTCGTGGCTTCCGCATCGAGCTGGGCGAGATTGAGGCAGTGCTGATGCAAAACCGGGCTGTCCAGGATGCCGTAGTTATAGACCAGGAGTACGACCTTAATGACAAACGCCTCGTGGCCTATGTGGTTCCCAGCCAGGAGCAAGTCCTCTCCATCAGTGAACTGCGTCGCGACCTAAAGCAGAAACTGCCCGATCACATGATACCTTCTGCATTTGTGCAGCTCGAAGCGGTGCCGCTGACGCCCAACGGTAAGGTCGATCGCCGCGCTCTGCCAGTGCCCGACGGGACAAGATCGAATCTAGAAGAAACTTTTGTGCCGCATCTTACGCCTTTTGAGGAAGTGCTCGCGGGCATCTGGAGCGAAGTTCTCAGGCTCGATCGGGTGGGCATTCACGAAAACTTCTTTGAGTTGGGGGGACATTCCTTACTCGCTACCCAAGTCATTTCTCGCGTGCGCGAAGCTTTCGGAGTAGAACTCCCCCTGCATACTCTCTTTGAGGAGCCTACCCTAGCTGGCTTGGCGAAGAGCGTCGAGACAGCCAGCCGAGCAGAAGAAAAAGGCAGTCTACAGGCTCTGCCCATTAGTCTCATCTCACGGGAGGGAGACCTGCCTTTGTCGTTTGCTCAGCAGCGGCTGTGGTTCCTCGACCAATTGATGTCTGGGACACCCCTATATAACCTCCCTAACGCTCTTCGCTTGAAAGGTTCGCTCAACGTGACGGCACTAGAGCAGAGCTTAAGTGAAATTGTGAGGCGTCACGAAGCTCTACGGACTACCTTTAGTGCTGTGAATGGGCAGCCAATTCAGGTCATTCATCCGGCTGTTACCTTGCTGTTGCCGATCGTAGACCTCCGGGAACTTCCTGAGACTGAACGGGAGGTGGAAGCTCTACGGTTAGCTACTGAGGAAGCTCAGCGCCCCTTTGACTTGGTTAATGAACAATTGTTTCGCGTCCAACTCTTGCACCTGGGAGAAGAGGAACATTTGCTCCTCTTGACCATGCACCACATCGTCTCCGACGGCTGGTCTCTTGGTGTGTTTATGCAGGAATTGACGGCGCTTTATGAAGCTTTTTGCACTGAGAAGTCCTCGCCATTGCCTGAACTACCTATCCAATATGCTGACTTTGCGGCCTGGCAGAACGAGTGGCTCGTCGGTGAGGTGTTGGAGGTTCAACTTAACTACTGGAAGCGGCATCTAGGTGGTCAGTTGCCCGTGCTGGACTTGCCCACCGATCGCCCTCGACCTCCTGTTCAAACTTATCGAGGTGCAAGGCAATCTCTGGAACTGCCTAAGAAAAGTTCCGATGCCCTCAAAGCGCTCTCGCAGCAGGAAGGCGTTACTTTGTTTATGACCTTACTGGCGGTCTTCCAGATACTACTCTACCGATATACAGGTCAGGAAGACGTTATTGTTGGTTCTCCCATTGCTAATCGCAACCGCGTTGAAGTCGAAGGGTTGATTGGATTTTTTGTCAATACTTTGGTGCTACGAACTGAGCTTTCAGGCGAGCCCAGTTTCCGGGAATTACTAGGTAGGGTGCGTGAAGTGGCTTTGGGAGCCTATGCTCACCAGGATTTGCCTTTCGAGAAGTTGGTAGAGGAATTGCAACTAGAACGGGATTTGAGCCGTAACCCCCTGTTTCAGGTGATGTTTGTTCTCCAAAATGCCCCGATATCGGCTTTGGAGTTTCGGGGTCTAAGTCTAACCCCTCTGGAAGTCTATAACGGCACAGCAAAGTTTGATTTAACCCTCGAACTAGAAGAGAGTGCAGAGGGTATCAGGGGCTGGTTTGAATACAACACAGACTTGTTCGACACCCTCACTATCACGCGGATGACGAACCATTTTCAGACCTTGGTGGAAGGCATCGTCGCCAATCCAGAACAGCGCCTCTGCGATTTACCCCTGTTGAGTGCAGCCCAACAGCATCAACTGCTAGTGGAGTGGAATAATACCCAGACAGATTACCCCAATCAAACCTGTATCCATCAGTTATTTGAAGCCCAAGTAGAGCGAACTCCCAACGCCGTTGCAGTAGTCTTTGAAAACGAGCAATTAACCTACCAGCAGCTCAATTATCGTGCCAATCAACTAGCACACCACCTGCAAAAAATGGGTGTCGAGCCAGAAATGCTGGTCGGAATTTGTGTAGATCGATCGCTAGAGATGATCGTAGGACTCCTAGGCATTCTCAAGGCTGGTGGGGCTTATTTGCCGTTAGACCCATCGTATCCCCACGATCGTCTAGCCTTCATGCTGGAGGATGCCCAGGTGTCGGTGCTATTAACCCAACAGAAGCTAGTCGCAGGTTTTTCCGAGTACAAAGCACAGTGTTTCTGCTTGGACATTGAGAGGGAAGTAATCGCCCAAGAGAGCGAGGAAAAACCCGTCAGCAGCGTGACGGCCGATAACCTGGCTTACACAATCTACACATCGGGTTCTACAGGGAAACCCAAAGGAGTGCTGGTAACCCATCAAAACCTAGTCCACTCCACCAGTGCTCGTATTTCTTATTACAGCGAACCCGTCACCAGTTTCTTCTTACTTTCGTCGTTTGGCTTTGACAGTTCGATCGCAGGCATCTTTTGGACATTGTGCCAGGGAGGCATACTTGTAATACCACCAGCAAATTTCCAACAAGAGCTGTTACAGCTTACAAAGTTAATTGCTCAACATCATGTATCGCATTTATTGAGTCTTCCATCTCTCTATAACCTGATTTTGGAGCAAGCGGAACCACAACAGCTCACTTGTCTTCGTAGTGTTATTGTGGCAGGCGAACCGTGTTCCAGAGAGTTGGTTGAACGCCATACTAAGCTGCTGGCTAAGACATCTTTGTTCAACGAATACGGGCCAACAGAAGGAACGGTCTGGAGCAGTGTATATCATTGTCAGTCTTCGGCACTCAGAACACAGGTTCCGATTGGTCGCCCTATTGCCAATATGCAGATATATCTGCTGGATAAATATTTGAATCCTGTTCCCATTGGTGTACAGGGCGAACTCCACATTGGTGGTGAAGGCATCGCCCGAGGCTACCTCAACCGCCCCGAGTTGACCAAAGATAAATTTATCCCCAACCCCTTTAGCAATGAACCAGGGACACGCCTTTATAAAACTGGGGATCTAGCTCGTTATCTACCCGACGGCAACATTGAGTTTCTCGGTCGCATCGATAATCAAGTCAAAATCCGTGGTTTCCGCATCGAACTGGGGGAGGTTGAGTCAACTCTATCCCAATATCCTACTGTGCAGCAGTGTGTAGTAACAGCAAGGGTTGACATAGAAAGCGACAAACGTTTAGTTGCCTACATTGTTTCCAACCAACAGCAGAAACCCACTACCGACGAACTACGATGCTTCCTCAAGCAAAAGCTGCCTGACTATATGGTGCCATCAGCCTTCGTTTTTCTAGACACCCTACCCCTAACACCCAACGGGAAAATAGACCAGCGCGCCCTGCCCGCACCCGACGGGCTCAGGCAAGAGCCAGCAAGTACCTTTGTGCCTCCCAGCGATGATTTTGAAATCCAACTAACAAAAATTTGGGAAAACGTTTTAGGCAAAAAGTCCATCAGTGTGAAGGACAATTTCTTTGACGTGGGAGGACACTCTCTACTAGCCGTGCGCCTATTGGCACAAATCGAGAAAGCCTTCGGGAAAAATCTCCCCCTGGCTACCCTCTTCCAATCACCAACTATTGAGCAACTGGCCAACATTCTCCGCCAGAAAGGATGGTCAGCACCTTCGCAAACGGTGGTGACAATTCAACCCGGAGGCTCTAAACCGCCTTTGTTCTTTTTCCATGTACTTGGCGAGGGTCTAAAGTTTTGTCGCCCTTTGGCCAGTCATCTAGATCCTGAACAACCCATTTATGGGCTAGCAGTAGGGATTATGGATGAAGTTTCTTTGAATAAGATTGAGAATCTGGTGGCTCACTACCTCAAAGAAATGCGAATCATCCAACCTGAAGGTCCTTATCTTTTAGCAGGTATATATTGCGGGGGCCGAATAGCCTATGAGGTGGCCCAGCAGCTCCACGCGCAAGGTCAAAAGGTAGCTCTGCTAGCCTTGTTAGATACTTTAAAAGATGATAAAGCCATCAAAATAATGCCAGTCCAAGAGCGGGTATTGGCGCACTGGAATAACTTTTTACGATTTGGCCCCGCCTACTTGTTAAGCCAGAGGAGGCTAGAGGAAGCAAAGAATCGGCTAATGAGTATTTACTGCGAGTTTTACGAGCGTATGGGGCGTCCTTTGCCTCCAGCTTTCCAAAGCTTCACTTATCGAAAGAAAAAAGAGGAGGGAAATATGGAGTGGGAGTTCGCACCAAAACAGGTTTACCCGGAGCGAGTGACCCTCTTCCGGCCGATCGAGAACATTAGCTTCTTAGACCCTGATTTGGGATGGAGCGAACTGGCTCCTGGAGGATTGGAGATCCATGATGTTCCTGGCAATACTTTTAGTATGTTACAAGAACCCCACGTACAGGTGCTGGCTGAAAATTTGAGGGATTGCATAGATCGTGTGCAGGCGGATGATTTATATCATGTCGGGCCGATTAACGATGATTAAACTTTTGCCTCCGGTCACCAAGAGATTGGACTTCTGCCATACAAATGTAGTAACAGTCCTAAAACTCTAACTCAACAAAGGATGCAACTTTTGATCTGAAAATATGTACCCATTTATCAGCAATAGCTGATGCAGGCGATCGCGCTCATTGTTGTATATTCAATATAATTGCCGATCGCCAACAGATATCAATCATCTACATGGGTACATATTTTATTGATCAACAATTGAAACCTTATTTGTAGGAAAGTTCAGACTAAAAAGCCGATCGCGTTTCGATCGCACTTAATTTCTTATTTCCTTACCTGAGCTTTTTTTGAATGGGAAAAACACTCGACCTGCCAAACTTTGGAAGTAGATGCCACCGACAGTACCTAAAAACATCAAATAGGCGATCGCAGGCACGACATAGAGCTTATCCGTGTATCCAAACAGCGCACTCAACAATAAACCGGGGAACTTTTCTTCGGGAAGCAGTTGTGAGGTATTCCAGACCATTGGCCCGAGAATGCAAGAGTGGATTTTAGTAAATCTTTCGTAATAGAAACACAGTGCTGCTGATTCGCGATTTGTTTGCGATAAAATATTCATCGCGCTGTCAAAAATTCCCAAAGTAGATACCACTAAACCCGCTACAATAAAGAGCAATAAAATGCCCATATATTTGAAAAACAGGCGGATATTAATTTGGACTCCCCATTTAAACAGCAGGACGCCAAGTCCGGTGGCTGAGAGAATGCCCGCCAAAGCGCCGAGGGCTGGAATAATCCCTTGTTGAAACTTGGCGACGACAAACAAAACAGTTTCAAACCCTTCGCGCAAAACGGCAATAAAAACTAAACTAAATACGCCCCAACCGGCATGAGAGTTTTGTGTTAAGGCAGCACTTACAGCGCCTTCGACTTCGGCTTTCATAAATCGCGCTTGCTTGGTCATCCAAATCAGCATCCAGCTCAGCATTGCGATCGCTATAACCCCAAAGGTTGCCTCTAGCAGCGATTCCATAATCGGTGCAAAAGGCTGATTGGATGCGGACAAAATTTGAATAGTCCAGCCGAACAGTACACCTATCAAAGCGCTGGCGATAAGTCCAACGCCCACACCCCCGAAAACCCAAGGACTTAAATAACTTTGTCCTGATTTTTTGAGGCAAGCGAGAACGATTCCGACAACTAAAGCGGCTTCGACTCCTTCGCGGAGGGTAATTACAAAGGTGGGTAATGCTTCGCCAAAATTCATTTTTTTATGGTGGGAATGGGACTGGTTAAGGAGCGAGGTAATTGGCAGATTATTTACCAATTACCGCTCTTGATGAGAGTAATGTTTTTAAGAGGCGGGTTTGAGAACTTTTTGGCTGTCGCTTTCGATCGTTTTAACTAGCTGGTTGACTTGTTCGGTGGTTTTTACGGGGGCAGCGGGTGCGATCGCAGTTGGCCAATTTGTCTTCAGTTCATTCATGTTGGCAACAATTGCTTTGTCAATTTCCGGGCTGGTTTTAGCCACTTGATCGGCAATATCTTTGTACAGGCTTTCGGCGTACATGA
The DNA here is from genome assembly GCF_036704705.1 of Microcoleus sp. K1-B1. NCBI lineage: Bacteria > Bacillati > Cyanobacteriota > Cyanophyceae > Oscillatoriales > Microcoleaceae > Microcoleus > Microcoleus sp. K1-B1. Next base: position 14,645 of record NZ_JAUBSH010000119.1, read on the forward strand.
CAAAACCCCGCGAATCTTGGTATTCAATAATTGCGGAAATTTTGCCGTTAGCAACTGCGGCTCCGTATTCGGAATTAGCTGTATCTAGCAAGCCGTTAATCACTTGCAGCACGAATTTCGGATCTTTGCGCTGGGCTTCTGGAAGATCGGCAATTGCTCCGTCAACTGCTTGCATTGATGTGTCAAATTCTGCATTCACTTGAGCCGGATCTTTTGCACCCGCTTTAACTAAATCCTGCAATTTAATTAAAGTAGCCTTAAATTCAGGAATTTTACGCTCGTTTAGCTGATCTTCCACATCGGCATAAATTTCTTCGACTGGATGCCCGATGTGCGGTTCGGCTTGGTCTGGTTTGCCTTGATCCAAGAGTTCTTTTGCTACTATAAGATGCCCTTTCATCAAGCCGAGTTTAGTCATGTAGTCTACATCTTTGGGTTCGCCTGTCAGTACCACATTTTCAATAGTTACCAAGTCTTTGATTTGGTCAAATTGGGCTTGAGTAATGACATTTTTTGAGACTAATTCTTCGACTTTGCCGTAAGGACGGCTGGCTTGAATCTTGTTAGAAAGTGCCGGTACTCCTAACTTGGCTTCGAGTTTATCTAACTCTGAAAGAATGGCAGTATTGATGTTGATGCCGCCTTTGCCGCCGTGATTCCCGCTGTGACCGCTTGTGGATGCGGGACTGGCTGTGGCAGAGGGTGAGGGTGTGCTGTCGGTGTTGCTGGCTGTGGGGGAGGAAACGCAACCGGCCAGAGCAACGAGGATGGCTGTAGCCGTGGCTGTCGGTAATAAACGATATCTTGGAACATTGGCAACAACCCTGCTACGGGCGGGCGAGACGCCCACCCCACAAGAAAAGTCATTGTTTGTGGAACAGGCATCTTGCCTGTTCTTGGGGACGCCCACCCCACAAGAAAAGTCATTGTTTGTGGAACAGGCATCTTGCCTGTTCTTAAGAAGGGTGCAAGATGTGAGTAATAAACGAAATGTTGATAACATGGCTGTTGCTAGTTTTTACGTTATGTGCATTTGGACTCACAAGTTATTAAGAAATATTCTCAATTATTTGCGAGCTATTTATTCTACCTATTTGCGATCGAGCTTGTCAAATAATTTCATACTTTATTTGAATCGGCGCACCCTGGTAGCAGGATTGGGTTTAAGTGATGACTTCAAATACACCCATGCAGCCAGCTTCGGCGATCGCATCTTGATGGGGATGAAACATAAATTTTCCAGCGTAACCGTAGGTAAATTCTAAAATATGCCGTTCCGCTACTCCCATTGTGATTACATCGGTTCTTTCACTGGGAGTCAAAGTCATTCCCGTGCGATATACGTCAAAAAAATTGGCGTGCAGGTGAAAAGTCACTGCCGCTTCGTACTCAATCAGGTTGAGAACGTACAGCCGGATTAGCTGATTTTGGTAAATAGGAATCGGGTTGTTCATATAATAATTGGGCAACCCGTTAAAAGCGTATAGTTCGTTTTTTTTGTCGTCGTTTACATCGTATCCTCCCATGATTAACAAGATTTCATCTGCGGGAGGGCGGGGTTTTGGCGGATCGATGATGAACATTCCATATAGTCCTTTACCTATGTGGCGCGTTACGGGCTCAATATGGCAGTGATAAAGATGCACTCCGTAGGGATTGGCATCGAATTCATAAATAAATACCGAACCGTGTTTCACTGGTTTAACGCCATCCATTTCGCTGGTATGAACACCGTGAAAGTGCAGCGAATGAGAATCTCCAGCTTTGTTATAAAAAATGACGCGGATACGATCGCCCTCTGTTGCCCTTAATGTCGGCCCCGGCACGCGATTGTTCACGTTCCAAGTGTTGAAGGTGACGGCGCTATTAAGTTGGACGATCGAAGTATTAGCTTCCAGGCGAAATTCCCGAACCGTGCGCCCGTTTTCGCGCGTCACGGTGCCGTAATCAAAATCCCGCGCAATTTGCATCGGGTTGATATTGCTGACGGTGAGTGCATCTGCGGGCATGGGCGGTACTCTCGCCACAGCCGATCGTTTTTGTGCCAAATTTTGCAATGCGATCGCGCTGCCCGCTACCCCAGCACCAGCTATTCCTAGCTGTAGCAGTTGGCGGCGACTCCAGCGCCCCGGCTTTTTTATGGCGGGACGATCGGATAAATCTGTCATACTTATTGAAAATTTTTATCAAAAATTTACTCGTGGTTGATTATAAGACATTACTAGCTTGTTGTCAATTATTGTCAACAGTCATCTTTTTCTGGGAAGTCAATCGATTTTAGATTTTAGATTTTAGATTTTAGATTTTAGATTTATTCCCGTCACTCAGCCTGCGCGTTGGAATGAATCCGGGGGCTTGCGATGCAATTAGTTTCGGTCATAAAATTTCATGCTGATTTCATCTCAGTATGTGATGTTAGATGTTGGGGTAGATGCTGCCGATCGCTAACAATGTATAAAGATTTACCGCTATAAATTAGAGTTATGAGAGTTTTGCTAGTTGAAGATGAGCCCGATTTAGGGAAAGCGATCGAGCGAACCTTAAAGCAGGAAAAATATATAGTTGATTGGGCCCTAGATGGCAGTGAAGCTTGGGAATATTTAGACAGCCAGTGGACGCAATACACCCTCGCTATTTTTGACTGGTTGCTACCAGGATTGTCAGGATTAGAACTGCTGCGGAGATTGCGTGCTAAACATAGCGCACTGCCCGTATTGATGCTGACCGCAAAAGACAGAATGGAAGATAAAGTTGCGGGACTAGATGCCGGGGCTGACGATTATTTAGTCAAGCCGTTTGGGATGGCGGAACTGTTAGCAAGGTTGCGGGCATTGCAGAGGCGATCGCCCCAAATTCAACCCCAACAGCTACAGGTAGGAAATCTCGTTCTCGACTGCGGAAATCGCACTGCTTGTCATCTGGATACCCAGGGCAAAAACCAGATAATTTCGCTGACCAACAAAGAATTTCAACTGCTAGAATACTTTATGAAACATCCCAACCAAATTATCACCACTGACCAAATTCGGAATCAGCTATGGGAAGCGAGTGCAGATACTTTTAGCAATGTGGTAGCAGCTCAAGTGCGTTTGCTGCGGCGCAAACTTGAGTCGGTGGGCGGCGCGAATTTAATTGAAACCGTTCACGGCGTCGGATACCGCATGAGAAATTAAAGTAGGGCGGGAGCTCCGGCCCTACCCCTACTCAAAAAAAAAAATTAAATAATTTTTTTTGTGGAACAGGCATCTTGCCTGTTCTTAAGAATTCTACGGGTTCCCAGCCAGAATCTGGGAACCCGTAGAATATAGAAAAGTCAATAGGAAAAATAATTGCCATGAAAGATTTAATCCAACAAGAGTTAGAAAAGCTGGATATCGAACAACTCAAACAAGTATTTGAATTTATTGCATTTCTGAAATTCCGTGCCAGATTAGCTACTATTCCAGAAATAGATGAAAGTAACTTAGCTGCACTCTACAGCGAATTTGCCGAAGAAGACCGACAACTTGCAGAACTCGGAATGAGCGAATATGCAGAACTCCTAAAACATGAAAATTAACTGGTTTCCAGGCTCTGCCTGGAAATCCATTTACCGAGGCTCTGCCTCGAATAGACTCCATGAAAATTGGAGGCAGAGCCTCCGGATCTGCGTTACCAGGCAGAGCCTGGGAACGAGTAAAACCAGTAAAATTAAATTTTGTGGAACAGGCATCTTGCCTGTTCTTAACAATTATATAAAATCTGATTTAAAATGAATCAAAATAAACTATTTAACCGAACTCGCTGGCAATTAGCCATTTCCTATGCAGCAGTAATGGGTTTGATTTTAAGCTTGCTGGGATTTGGCGTATATAAGGCGATCGCCCACGCTCACTGGGTAGCCATAGACCGGGAATTAGAATCGGTAGCGGGGACGCTACACGACAGCCTAGAACTCAAATTGCAGCAGCCCGGACGCTTGGAGCCTATAGTCAACGAACTTTTGCCCAACCTCCGCCTCATTGGAGTTCAAGGCATTAAAGAAGAGTTGCCAAGCCGCCATATTTTAAGCGCTATCAACCAAGGCTATTACTATATTCGTTTATTTGATTATTCCGGTAAATTAATTGCTACTGCCGGCGCTTATCCAGAAGGATTACCAGCAGAATTTAACTCCCAATATTGGCAAACAATAACTGACACCAAAGGTAATGTTTATCACCAAATTTCGGTAGCGCTCCACACCCAAACACAGCAAGATTGGGGATATTTTCAAGTTGGTCGGAGCCTGCAAGACTTCAATGATTATCTCAGTACAGTGAAATGGAGTTTGAAATTAGGATTGCCTACAGCATTGATTTTGATAGGCTTTTCTAGTTGGTTGTTGGCAGGATTGGCCATGAAACCAATTTATTCTTCCTACCGACAAATCCAACAGTTTACAGCGGATGCCGCCCACGAATTGCGGACGCCTTTAGCGGCTTCGCAGGCGACAGTAGAATCAGCGCTGTTGACGCCTCAATTGGATGAAAAAGAGGCGCAGGAAATTTTGCGGACGATCGATCGCCAAAACCGACGACTGACTCAGTTAGTGGCTGATTTGCTGCTGCTGGCTCGCATGGATAATCAAGTGATACGCGATCGCCCTCAATTATGTTGTTTGAATGACCTTGTTAGCGATTTAGTAGAGGAATTGGCAGCTTTGGCGATCGCTTCTAAGGTAGCTCTAACCTCGTCCGTGCGGGTGCAACAGCAATTAAATGTTGTCGGCAATTCCGACCAACTTTATCGCTTAGTTGCTAATTTAATTGTTAATGCCATTCAATACACTCCGGCGGGCGGGAAAGTAACAGTTATTTTAGATTGCAGCCACCAGGAGGCGATCGTTCAGGTTCAAGATACCGGTATTGGGATCGCGGCGGCAGATTTAGAGCGAATATTCGATCGATTCTACCGAGTCAACAGCGATCGATCGCGCCATACCGGCGGTTCGGGACTGGGATTGGCGATCGCCCAAACCATCGCCCGCGCACACTGCGGCAGCCTCAGCGCCCGCAGCGAATTGGGTTCCGGCAGCACCTTTCTCCTGCAGTTGCCTTTGTGAGCTACTATTTGACATCTCCCCAGCCCTTTCATAGACGGGGATTCATAAGACTATAATGGAGGTTAACTAACAGTGTATAGTTTTCTAACAAACGCTAACATTTAACCACAAATGCCGTAAAATGAGCCAATGGCATA
>NZ_JAUBSH010000120.1:0-19720 GCF_036704705.1 Microcoleus sp. K1-B1
TTTTTGAGCAACAGCTTGCCTTCTGCTAAAAGGCTGCTACTTTTAGCTGCACTGATTTTTTAGTCTAAACTACAGTATGCGATCGACAGCTATCAAAGGACCGATCGGCACTATTCACATCATCGAAGCCAGCCCCCCTGTCACCGCTGCGGAATCCCAGGCGCTGCCGGTGGTGTTCGTGCACGGTATGACGGTTTCCGCGAGCATCTGGGAGGCGCAGCTTGCCCATGTAGCGCGTACCCGACGGGCGATCGCCCTTGATATGCGGGGACACGGCGATTCTGCACCGCCGGAGGACGGCAACTATGCGCCCGCCTCCTGTGCAGCGGATGTTTTGGCGGTACTGGATGGGCTGGGACTCGATCGAGTGGCGATCGTCGGGCACAGTTTCGGTGCTTGTATTGCCCTCGCCACAGCAGCCGCCGCACCGCAGCGCATCGCGCAGTTGATTCTGGCAGACCCACCTGGAGATTTTACCAAGGTGCCTGCAGAAGTGCACGAGGAACGCATCGTCCCCTACCAGAGGGCTCTGGAGACGGATGATTGGCGGGCTGCTGTGGAAACCAGCTTTAATGAGGCGCTGACAGGAAGCACGGCCCATACGCGCGATCGGGTTCTGGCTTGGTTGGCGGCGACTCCACAGGATTGTCTGGCTGGAATGTCTCGCGGGATGTTTGCCTTTGAAGCTGTTGATAATCTCGATCGCTACCTAGCAGCCCCTGGAACACGCGCCCACGCGATTATTGCTCCCTCAAACACTTTTCCCTTCAGCCTCCACATCCTCCGTCCCACACTGACGACAACTACGATTCCCGATACTGGACACTGGCTGATGCTGGATGCGCCAGAGGCCTTTGCTAGGGAACTGGATATTTGTTTGGAAGGTGTTTAATATAGAGACAAAATCTGTTAGTTTTACCACAATTCATCAAGAGTTAAGTTGTGGGGGTTTTTGAGGATGAAGGCGTTATTGTCTTTTATTAAGTCACCGCTACAGAGAATCGGTAAGCGTTCTTGATAAGCTTTAATCGCCAGGATATAATCTTTGTCTGCGAGTAAAGTTTGAATTTTCCGCAATTTGTCAGCTACCAGGCCGAGTAGAGTAATTTCGCCACTTAATTTTTGGGTATTTGGGGTGTGAACTTGCATAACAATTCCCTGAATAATCGTGTTGGGAATGCGGGTAAGTAGTTCGCTTAAAATTTCAATTTGAGGGCGATTTTCTGCGTTTTCTAGGGTTTGGATTGCCTCGCGGATGCGGGCTGCATAATCTCCCAGGTTTTCCCGGTTAGGTAGCAATATTTCAAATTCTTCTGCATCGGCTGTTGGTTTGTGCCAAAGTGTGGCATTATCTAAAAAAGGTTGGTCTTCATGCCAGCCGTGAGTTTGTAAGTAATTTCTCAGTTGATTTAGCTCGATTGTTTCGAGACTTTGGCTATCTTTTACGGTGACTTTCATGGTTGAACTCCTTGGCTAATTCCCTCCATAATTGACTGAAGGGTGGCGACTGTAAATTGGTTGGTTCTGGAGATGGCGACGGTGACAGCGTTTGTGTTTTGTGTTTTTGGCTTTCCCCGCAGCGATATCCAATATCCGCAGTTTCTGATGCAGAGTTCTGTTTCCGACTGGGTTAACCAGTCTTCCGGTGTTTCGGGGATTAAAACGACAACTAAAATTCGGGGAATGGCGAAGTCATCCATTCTTAAGTCGTCGTAGTTTTTGAGCTTTAGAGGGTAGCGGATGGAGCGATCGTCTTGGATATCTCTTGATGTAGATTTTAACTGCAATTCTAAGCGAGGTGCTCTAATGGGGCCAGTCCCGCCTTTCGCAGCTACTCCCCAGTCTACGCTGTCATCGTCTACGAATGGTTGGTAGAGGGAATAGCCGGCAACGGTGGTGAGAGTTTGCAGGTAGATGTTGCTGAATTGTTCTTTTTGTTGGTAGATGTCATTAATTAATTCTCTCTGTATTTTAGTAGTTTACTTGACTAAGAAAGAAGATAAAATTACGTCAATTGCTGACAAAATAGCAGCGCATATTAGTGCCCAGATAGCCCCTTTAAACAAATCTGATATTTTGTCTCTATTTTTCGCCAATTCCTTGATTGATTGATTCCAGTGTTCTATGATTAAGAGTCTATACTCTTCCTCTGTTATGTCAAGGCATTTTTCTCTTAATTCTTCGGGTAAAATTATTTGCCCTGCTATTTGCGGCTTAAATCCCAAGAAACAATAAATCAAAGAAATTATTAAAGCAAGGTAACTTGAAATTTTTAAAACCAAACAAAAATTACACTCCAAAGAAATATCCAAAGCATCAATATTTACTGCAAGCGAACGATCTGGTAAGCTGGAAAAAAAGCGAATTAGAGCTGCATCAAATCCCAGCACTACACCTAGTTTGGTAGTAAGCCTATTGCTACTCATATCTAAATCTTTTAATGCCTGCTCTGCGTATTCGTAAATTAGCGTTATATTGGGATTACATTCATTATTACTCAAAGGAACCTCCATGTCTAATAATTCAGCCGATCAGCAAGAGTCTAATACTTCTCGAAAACCTCCAGAACCTCCAAAACCTCCAAAAACTCCTGAACGCATCAAGTTTGAAAAGACGGTGCATAGGAAAAATGATGGTGCGGGTTCCTGATATTTCTAGCTAGGTTCTCTAAATCCTTCACCCCTATCTCACCTGAGAGCACCTTGGGCCGCAAAACATCACGGGTTACAGCTAGGGTGAAGGATTGCTCTAAGATTTTTCGATAATAGTTATCTTTACTTCGCACTCTCCGATTTTATCATTCCTCCTCAATTTCCACATCCACCGCTTCTAACTCAGCTTCCAACTGCTCAATCGTCGGCAAACATCTTTTCAGGAAAAGCTGTTTCTCAGTCAACAGCTAAATAGTCTATAACTTCTGCTCCCCATCCTCGCTGCTGTTGCCTGTTTAAAATATTCCGTCCAATTGACCAGTAAAGCAACACTAATTCGCGAATAACAGAAAGTACGGCCCGCACTTGATATTGCACAATACGTTCCTTAAGTTCTCGCCAAAAATCATGATAATCTTCAGCAATTGAGGAACTATCCGCCAGAACGCACCCTCTGCCGATTTTCCCGAATCATCGCCTCTAACTTGGCACTCTCGGCAAATTGCCTCTCCAACTTCGCCGTCAAATGCAGCATCTTCTCGTCCAAACCCTCCTCATCCTCCAATGCCTCCGCCTCCGCCCCCACATACCTCTCAGGGGTTAAAATATAACAGTTACCGTTTTGCTTTTTTGTTGCCTTTTGACTCCGCACCAGTGTTACAACTCTTCTGGAAAGTACATTTGCAGCAAATCTGCCCCGCCTGAACCCAACTGGCCTAACTACTCCAGAACTTAGGTAAAAAGCACCTAAAGTATGATGCGAAACTCAGGCAAAACTCTTATTCTATAAATCGATCGGGCATTAAACCGATATCCACAACCGCCAAGATTTATTGTCAAAAATTAAATCTTTCCGGCGAAAACTTGCTATTTACTGAATAAGACTTTAAAATCCAGCTATGTAAATCAAACTCTCAATGAGCAGCCCTGCAAGCACAAACCCGAAAGGGGTCGCAAGTGCGAAAAAGCAGCAAAAGCTACCTTTTTTAAGTCTTTCAACAGCAAAGCATTGGCAGAAAAACCCAGGGATCGACGGTTGGCATCTTGGAACGAATGCTTTGCTTGCCATACTACAAATGTATCAAAACTTGTCAGCCAAATTTAGTCCTAACAGATGCCTAGCTGTAACTCTTGCTGCGTAAGGTTTCAGTTTCTAATTAGGCTCGTTTTATTGTCTTTAACTACTTGAGTGAGGATTTGCTCGCATGGTTTCGATTTCTACTACTCAATCCGATGTGCTACCTTTGTCTTCGCCAACCGTTACCGCTGCAACCCAAAGCAGTGCGGCTGCTGCAACTGGGGTGTGCGTGACGGTTCACGGTCACTTTTACCAGCCACCTCGGGAAAACCCTTACCTGGACGCGATCGAACGCCAAGCCAGCGCCTCTCCAGCCCACGACTGGAACGAACGCATTGACATCGAGTGCTACCGCCCGAACGCCTTTGCCCGCATACTCAACGATCGCGGCGAAGTCGCGGGGATCGTCAACAACTACGAGTATATGAGCTTCAACATCGGGCCGACCCTGATGAGCTGGCTGGAACGCTATGACCCGGAAGTCTACCAGCGGATTCTGGAAGCCGATCGCAAAAGCTGTCAGCGTCTCAACGGTCACGGCAACGCGATCGCCCAAGTCTACAATCACATCATCATGCCCCTCGCTAACGAGCGAGACAAATATACCCAAATTCGCTGGGGGATCGCAGATTTCCGATCCCGGTTCGAGCGCGATCCCGAAGGAATGTGGCTCGCCGAAACCGCCGTAGACTACGCCACCCTCGAAGTTTTAGTCGCTGAAGGCATCCGCTTCATTGTCTTAGCCCCCTCCCAAGCCGAACGCTGCCGCCCGCTAATCGGGCAAAACCAAGAAGGGGAACCAGCGGAAAATTCCGAATGGCACGAAGTCGGCGGGGGTCAAATCGATCCGACTCGCCCGTACCGCTGCTATTTGAAACCAGAAATGCGGTTGATGGCTGACCACCAACTCTCGCCGCTGAGCACTCACTATTTTGGTCGCCAGCACTCCCAAAATTCTGCAGCCCCAACTACCAACACTCCCTACATCGATATCTTTTTCTACGATGGCCCGATCTCGCGGGATATGGGCTTCAATGACGTTCTCAGCAGCAGCCACCACTTGGCCGGGCGCTTGGGTCAAGCAGTGCGGGGAGACCACCGACCGGCTCAATTAATCTGCGTGGCGACGGACGGCGAAACTTTCGGCCACCACAAACACAGTACCGAAAAATGCCTCGCCTACGCCTTCACAGAAGAGTTTCCCCGCCGCGGCTGGACGGTGACGAATTTTGCTCATTATTTAAGTCAAAATCCGAGCGCTTGGGAAGTGGAACTCAAACCGGTGACGGCCTGGAGTTGCTCTCACGGGGTCGATCGCTGGCAAGATGATTGCGGCTGCGGTGGTGGCGGCGGATGGCACCTCAAATGGCGCCGCCCTCTGCGGGATACTCTGAATTGGCTGCGCGATCGACTGATTCCCATTTACGAAGAAGCGGGGCGCAAACTGTTGTGCGATCCCTGGAAAGCCAGAGATGAATATATTGAGGTTATCCGGGATCGATCGCCCACTAATGTTGACAGTTTCCTCGAACGCCATCAAGTGCGCCCCCTCGATGCCGGAGAACAGGTGGACGCCCTGCGACTGCTGGAAATGCAGCGCCACACCCTGTTAATGTTCACTAGCTGCGGCTGGTTTTTTGAAGAAATCTCGCGGCCAGAAGGCGTGCAAATTCTGCGCTACGCGGCCCGGGCGCTGGAATTGGCGGGCGAAGTGACAGGCATCCAGCTAGAAAACGATTTTGTCGCTCAACTAGCCCTCGTACCCAGCAACGTTGACTGTTTTAAAACAGGGGCAGAAGTTTACCGCCAACTGGTGGTGACAGCCCAAATTAGTCTCCGACAAGTAGCCGCCCACTACGCGATCAGTTCTCTGTTTGCCAAATATCCCCGCGAACAGCGAGTTTACTGCTATCAGGCCCTGCAGGAAGATTTCCAAATTCAGCGCATGGGCTCGATGACTCTGGCTGTGGGTCAATTGCAGTTAACCTCGGAAATTACGCGGGAAACAGAGATTTTTGTGTTTGCTGCGTTGCACCTCGGCGGCTGGGACTTCCACTGCTGTATTCAGCCTTTTGGCAGCCGCCGGTCTTACACTATGCTCAAAGAGCGGCTGTTTGGAGTTATGCAAGAAGCTTCGGCAGCCCACGCGATTCTGGAAATGGTGCGCCTGTTTGGGGATCAGTCCTTTAGCTTGCGGGATTTATTCGCTGAGGAACGCCACCGGATCGTGCAGTTGCTGAGTCAGGAAAATTTGACTCGGTTGGATCAGCTTTACACTCAGGTTTACCGCGAAAATTACGGGGTGATGATGGCGTTCCACCGAGACGAGTTGCCGGTGCCGGTAGAGTTGCAGGTGGCTGCTGAGGTGGCTTTGGGACACCGCTGTTTGACGGCGGCCAAAGCCCTGGAAGTGGAAACGGATGATGTGGAACCGCTGCTGGCCGAAATTGAGGCGATCGCCACTGAAGCCGGCCATCTCCGCTGTCGGTTGAACGTTCCCGAAGTCAAGGAAATTTTGGAAAAGATGGTTTGGCGATCGCTAGATGCGCTGCTGCAAGCAGGATCGGGTGTGGAGAATCGCTCGCCTGTCGAGTTAGAAGCTGAAATCCGCACGATCGAGCGTTTGATCGCTGTGGGCGATCGGCTGAGTCTGGGTTTGTGTTTGGACAAATCGCAGGAACTGTATTTCGATTCTCTGTACAGTCAAATTGTGCCTCTGTGTTTGGGCTGGCTGCAACGGCAAGATGCCTCGGCGGGCGAAACTGCGGGGGCTGCTGTTGCCTTGGAGATTGCGCGTTCAGGCGGCGGCTGGGAGTTGTCTTCGATCCGGCAGTTGCTGGAGTTGGGTCAAACCTTGGCTGTTGATGTTGAGTGTTGGTTAAATCAGTTAAGTAAATAGTTTCCTGATTAGCCTGCATCAATTCCCGCCCTTGAGAATCCGCCCGATCGAGCTTTAAAGGCCGATCGGGCCTACGGGTTCAACCGAGAATCGATCTGTCTTGCGGCTTCCCGGAATCGCGGCGGGCGATCGAAGCACCGACAGAGAACCGCCAAGTTTGTTTAAGTTTTCGCTCTACTTGTGGGAAGATAAAAAGACTGTCGCCAAAGCGTACAGGTGTTCTGCACTTGCACGCTTTGTATAGTTTGGAAGAAAGAACACTAAGTTTAAATTTATGAAAGTTGGCGATCGCGTTTGCATTAAAAACTCTGTTGTTGTCTACCACCACCCTGAAAATCGCAGTCAACCATTTGATATTAAGGGTATGGAAGGAGAAGTCGTGGCGATCGTTCACGAATGGCACGGCCGACCTGTCAGTGCTAATTGGCCGATTCTAGTACAATTTGACAAAAAATTTAGAGCTCACCTGAAAGAGGATGAGGTCGAATTGATATCTTCGGAAGTCTAGCTGTCTCAAAAGTTGAAGCCGGAGTCCACAGACAAAATCACATCCTGGCAGTCAATTTTAGATTTTAGATTTTAGATTTACTCCACAGATGAATCTGGAAGCTTGAACTGGGGTCTAAAATTTTTGGCAGATCAGTGATCCTGTCGGAAAACAATTATCCGTTTTCGGGCGGGTAATATAACTGTTTTAGAGTTTGTAGTGAGGAGTTCAGTTTTTTCTGTGGCTTTTAGTCGATCGACGGGACTAAAGTCCTTACTACAAACCATTTTTTGTTTTCACTCCTTAATTTTTCGACCGTCTGCGGCTGAACCAACCTAAAATATTCCAATCTCCCTGCATTTTCTGCAATTCCTGCTGATGCTGCTTGGCTGTAGCGTAATACCACTGGCAGTGAAGTTCTAGTTCTTGACGGTACTTAATTTCGTCGTAAAACTCGCGGACAATTTGGTGTCTCTGAAAAATTTCGGCCGCGGGAGTCGGTTCTGGGGCAATGTTTTGCAACTCGTGGGGCAGCATGATTGTTTGGGGGCAACGGTGGCTAATATTGGCTGTAATGACTTTAAGCTAACACACTCAATCGATTTTAGATTTTAGATTTTAGATTTTAGATTTTAGATCGTATCCGTTTGATTTGGAATCTTATCTGATGAAGTTTTGTAGGGGCCGGTTCGCCCAGATATTTGATAAGTATAGACAAATTATATCAACCCGCCCCGCCCCTATAATTGCGATGCAACCGGATTTGATATTAGTTTAAATTATTCAATCCAAAATCCAACATCTAAAATCTAAAATTCTGTTAAAGCCATCCCCGCAGACGATAAACGATTAAGCCGATGTATTCTTTCAAAGCTTTAGTTGACTGGTTTAACTGATAGGTGTCCGGCAATAAATCCAAGGCGACTGCTTGCCAATTGCTTTGGGATGCTGCGATATCCTGCTGCGTTATCTGAAAGTCTGTTGGTGCAGCAATTGCTTTTATTCCCTGACGCTGGAAAATTAAGAGCGATCGAGTCATGTGCATCGCCGATGTCACTAGCAAAACCGGCCCTTTTATAGCTTTAGCATCTAAAATTTTCCGCACGTTGACGGCATTTTGATAAGTGTTGTGTGAATCGGGGTCTTGCAGAATTGCTGATGCGGGTACACCCATTGTTTGGGCAATTTCTGCCATGTCTGCTGATTCGGGAGGCCCGCCACCTTTCCAATCTACTCTACCGCCGCTGAGAATGAGCAGGGAAGCTTTGCCTTGCCGATAAAGTCGGGAACCGTAGATTATTCGATCGCCCGCTTCCGCTAATTCTACCCAAGGACGGGGAGGTAAAGCTGCTTTGACACCGCCCCCCAAGACGATAATCGCTTCAGCTTGGGGGAGTTCGGCGGTTGGTAAGTTTTGCCATTCGAGCGATCGAACTAATGATTTTGAAACCCAACCGCTACTTCCGAGTAGTAAAATAATTAGAGCCGCAGCAATTGGCGCCGCCGCCCATTTCGGACGCTTCCAAAGTGTGATTAAAGCCGCCATCATTAACAGGCAACTTAACCCCAAAGGATAAATAAACAGCGGTAAGAGTTTCGATAGAAAGACAAACATTCTATTGGGAATTTTGCATTAGAAGTACACTCGCGTAGCCGAAGTATTGGGTATTGGGACGAAGCGCATTAGTAATTGTTAACTGTTAACTAATGACTAATGACTAATGACTAAAGCTAGCGACGATCCTCTGGTCCAGATAACCAGCCAAAAAATGTAGCAGCATCACCCCTAGAGGTTTTGCTATATTTATGGGCGTCCGTTTGCACTACTTCTTTATTGAGGATAGCATCCGAGGTTTTGTCCTTGGAATTCATATTCGGGTTGAGTAGTAATTCGTTGTGCCACCAAGCGACAATTAAACCTGCTGCCACGCCACCGATGACACCCAAGCCGAGACTCAGGACCAGGTTACATCCTACTAAGCGAAACCCAACGGTAAACAACACAAACCATATCAGCGCGGGGCTAAACCCCTTGGAGTCTCCGGTAAATTTTGGCATAAGCTGCAACTTTTTTTTGTAATAAAACAGAAAGATATTTACAATATTAGCAGACAATCAAATTGCCAAGGGCGATCGAACTGCAACTACTCCCCACAAATCAAGTTTAATTGTACCTCTAAGTCTTGGGCGGTATTTACAATGTTTACAGAAATTTGCTCTAATTCTGTAAAAGGTTCAAAAGCTGCTTGCTGGGAACTCAATAGTTCTGCCGTCGCGTCCGCAATATCGCCCTTGCGCTGTTGCAGTCGTTCTCGCAATACTTCAAGTGGTGCGGTGCAGTAAATGATTTGCAGGGGTAAGCCGTGGGATTGAGCCTGATTAATCGCATCGGTTCTCCAGTTTTGGCGATCGAACTTTGCATCTAAAATCACATCCCAACCTCGGTCAGCCAGAATTATCCCCAACTCTAACAATCTACCATAAGTCTGGGCCGTCATTTCATCCGAGTACAAATCTTGCCCCCCGCGTTCATTTAAAGAAATCCCGCCTAAATGTTTGCGAACCGCATCGGAGCGAATATGAATTGCCCCAGTGTGGCGAGCCAAATATCGAGCCGCTGTACTCTTGCCAGAACCAGACAAACCAGACATCAAAGTTAACTTTCCCCGGCGCGGTTTTGTGTATTGCCAAGCCAGTTTATAGTAATGAGCTGCTGTCTGTGAAATCTCTGCTTTTTGGGCAGTTGAAATAGCGGCATCGTCCAACATTAACGAAGTTACTTTCGCTCTAACATAAGCTTGACGGCTCAAATACAGAGGTAACAGTTGCAGTCCTTCCCAATCCCCTGTTTGTTCGATGTAAGTATTCAGAAAAGCATTACCCAAGTCTCTGCGCCCGCGCGATTCCAAATCCATTACAGTAAAAGCGACATCGTACATCACATCAACAAAGCGAAAAGGCTCATTAAATTCAATGCAGTCGAACAGCAATATTTTATCTTGCCACCATGCTATATTCCGCAAGTGCAAATCTCCGTGACACTCGCGAATTTTATTCTTGGCCATCCGCAGGTTAAACAACTCTTGATTTTTTTCAAAAAACGCATCTGTATAATCTTTAGTTTCCTGAAATTGTGCCTGACTCTGCGGCCCGCCGATATATTTTTGCGAAATCAGGTAATTGTTGTCTATTGCTGTCCGAATCTGACTGACTTCGCCAAATGTGCGAATGTAGCTATTACTATTTGCCGTGCTGTGAAATTTGGCAACTTCCCGCCCTAAGTCTGCCATAATTTGCTCGGTCAACAGTCCGCGTTCCAACAAACGGAGAAACAGCGAATCTTGAGGAAATTCCTGCATTTTTAGTGCGTATTCTACAGCAACTTCAGCCGGAGTTATAGCAGGTAAGTTGCTGCCAAATTGAAACGAATCCCCAATTTGAACAATTGGCAAAACTTCTAGATAAATTTCCGGCGCTGTGCGTCGGTTTAGCAGCAATTCTTCGTTGCAGAAATGCTGCCGTTTCTCCAAAGTTGAATAGTCCAAAAAGCCAAAATTGACTGGTTTCTTGATTTTGTAAGTATAATCTCCTGTCAGCAGGACAAAGGAAGCGTGAGTCTGAATTAGCTGCACTGGTTCTGTCACCCCGTGCGGGTAAAACCCGGGCTGCAACATTTGCTGAATCAGAGGTGGGAGACAAGTCATAGCGATTTTAGATTTTGGATTTTAGATTTTAGATTGGGGATTTGGGATTGGGAATTTTAGATTTTAAGTTGGGGAGTTTAGATTGGGAGTGCGGATGTTGACTTTAATCCGATTTATTATAGAGTTGATAGTTAGTGTCAAAAAAAGCAGCGATGACAGAAAATAATCAAGAATCTGGTTCAGTGGATGTGTTTGGCGTAGGCAATGCCCTAGTAGACATCCTAGCATTGGTAGAAGATGAATTTGTACTCGGCCACGGGCTGAATCGCGGCGGGATGACGCTGATGAATTCGGAAACGCAGGGGGGGATTTTGCACGATTTAGAGCACAATTCGCTGCAAATGCGATCGGGGGGTTCGGCAGCAAATACGATGATTGGTTTGGCTCAGAGCGGCGGTAAAGCGTATTATTCGGGGAAGGTTGCTAAGGATACTAACGGCGAATTTTACCGCCAAGATTTGCTGGCGGCGGGGATTGATTTTAACGTGCATCCTGCTGCTGAGTCGAACGGGCCTACGGGTACTTGTGTTGTGCTGACTACGCCGGATGCGGAACGCACGATGTGTACTAATTTGGGTGTTTCTACTACTCTGGCTGCGACTGATATTGATGTCGATCGACTGGCTCACTGCAAGTACAGTTATGTTGAGGGCTATCTTTGGGATGCTCCCGAGCCGAGAAAGGCTAGCATTGAGACGATGGAACAGTCTAAGCGTCTGGGTGTGAAGGTGGCTTTTACTTTTTCGGATGGCTTTTTAGTCGATCGATTTGCTGATGATTTTCACAAGGTGGTTTCGGAATATTGCGATGTAATTTTTTGCAATGCTGATGAAGTTCGGAGCTTTTTTAAGGAGGAATCTTTGGAAGAGTGCGCTCGGAAAATGAGCGAAATTTCGGATTTGGCTTTTATCACTAATGGGGATAAAGGCTGCATGGTGGTGGAGAACAAACAGATTGTTGATGTGGCGGGATTTCCAGTAAAGGCGATCGATACTGTGGGTGCTGGGGATGCTTTTGCGGGGGGTGTTTTGTTTGGAATTACTAACGGTTTGAGTTCTGTACAAGCGGCGCGCTGGGGCAATTATTTGGCTTCTTTGGTGGTGCAGATTCACGGGCCGCGTCTGGAGGGTTCTCAGGCTCATCTTTTGAGTGAGGTGATTTCGGGTTAGGAATTGAAAGGGGCGATCGCACTTTTTTTGATAAAGGGCGATCGCTCTTTTTAGCAACCGCAGATGAAGGCGGATTAACGGGGAGGGATTAAGGGCGATCGCTCTTTTGGTCCTAATGGCTATAATTCACGGGGATGCTGGTGAAGCCGGAGATTGGCATTGTTCTTGGTTTAATTGCTCCTGTGTTACACAACACTCAGGAGAAACCTCGATTGAAAGATTTTCTCCACCCCGCTTTATTTCAACAAATGTATTCCTAAATATTTTATTGGGTGGCATTGTTGTCATCTCACTTATTTGACTCATTGTCAAGTACAATTTATACCAAATTAGATGAGCTTACCCTGCTCCAACGGCGACATTACCACCGCCGTCAATCCTCAAAATGACTACTTCAAAAAAACCGAAAATCTGCTCAAAATCCTCAGAGATAAACCTTGCTTGCTCGTTTTCGATCGCGCCGACACACTTTTGAAAGCAGGAGAAGCCAAAGCCGCTGGTTATTTCGCCGACGATTGTGCAGAATATGCTTGGTTATTCAAACAACTATTAGAAACAGACCATCAAAGCAAAATTATTTTCACCAGTCGCGAAAGCTTAGCCGAATTGCCCTCAACAGTCACCCGCGAAATCCAGCTAAACGGATTGGATCGAGATGCCGCCGTTGCCCTATTGCATTCAGGGTAAACGCATCTAAATTAAGTTGACAGAAAATCATATTTGTGCATGAGTTTTTTTTATAAAACAATTCTTAAAACTCTTAAATCTGATGCAATTAACCCAGTTAAAATCGAGCTTTAAGGACTTCTAAATTCTCAAAGCTGAATCAATTTATATCGGGAATCCGTTTTAGTTTTCGAGCGTTAGCTGGCCGAGTCTAAAATTTGCACTAAATAATTATTATCCATTCCCGCCAGATACCGCTTCATTTTTAAACTTCCTTTAAATCCTTTTTCCTGTTTCAGTAAATTGACAGCTAAACGCCGTAGAAGAGCAAAATTTTCAGGAGAATGATCTTTACGAATACGACTCTTGTCTTCAGAAAAAGTAACATCCAATGTCCAATGTAAGCTATTTTCAATACCCCAATGACTGCGAATTGCTTGAGAAATCTTCTCGGCATTACTGGCTAAACTACTTAAATAAAACCGAACTTCTGTGGTAGTTTTATTCCACAAACGTCTTTCACTTACGACCATCACAACCGTTTTTAATCCCGTCCATAATGATTGATTATGAAGAGATGGCAACTCCGAGACTGCCACAGTCCAAATTTGTCTTTTTTCAACTCGATGATGCCCTCCTTCTATTTGTTGATAATAGCTATGCTCTCTGCCAGCAAACTTTTCTTTTCGAGCTAATTCAAACCAGTCTTTTACGTCTTTATGAAGAAGTTTTTGATTTCCCTTTAGCGCTAAAAGATAATCTCCTTTCTTCTTAATTATGAGCGCTGCTATTTCTTTCTGACATCCCAAAGCATCAATGGTTATTATGCTTCCCGCAATTTCTAGCATCTCTAACAAAGCCGGAATTGCTGTCACTTCGTTGGATTTCTTATTGACTTTTTTTTGCCCTAAAACTAATTGATGGGATGAAGACCATGCACTGACTATATGCAATGGTTTTTGGCTGTGATTCCGGTCATAAGATTGTTTCATTGTTTTGCCATCAATGGTTATGACTTCTAGCTCCAATTTTTTGGTAATTGAATTTACCCAACTCAAAAAACACTCTTGAAACTGCTTCGGTTCAAGTCGAGCAAATACTCGACTAAATGTATCATGAGAAGGAATTCCATTCGGCAGTTCTAGAAAACCTTTTAGCCATTCATATTTAGTTTTTCCATAGAGTTCTATTGCCCCCCATCCATCCGCACCGCTAATGACAGCTAGAATCGCAATGGCTACAATATCTATTAGTAAATGCTCTTTACTTCTTTCTATTCTTGGATCGGTCAAGGTCTCAAAATGGTTTAAAAAACTAACGTTCAATAAGTCGGTCGGATTCGATACACCTATTGTTTTTTGTTGGGAAGTTAAAGTCGAAGTAAACCCTTTCGCCATCGATCGCACCTATCAATTACGCACTTGATTTAGCTAAACACTTGATCTTATCATGTTTTAGGTTGAAATTAAGATGCGTTTACCCTGCTATTGCATTCTTTTAATCTGACTGCAAGTGCAGAAGAATTAGCCGAAATGTGCGATCGCTATTCAGGACATCCCAAAGCCTTACAACTCGTCGCAGCCTTGATTCGAGATGATACCGATTTTCAGGGAAATGTCGGGATTTTTCTGCACCAGAGAGACTGGTTGCTGATTCGAGATATTGAAAGAGCGATCAATGAAATGATAGCGCGTCTGGGCGACGGCGAGCAAACTTGTCTCAGCCGAATTTCTGTCTACCAAACCTCAGAATATCCGCTATCTTTTACAGGGATTAGTGCTCAAATGCCAGAAGTTAGCAAGTATGAACTTAAAGAAAATATTATTCAGGCACTCAAACGCCGACAATTGCTATATTACGATCGCCACCTCAAATCCTATCACTTGCATCCCCTAGTCCGAGAAAAGGGCGAGTACCTGCTAAGTCAAAATCCTGAAAATCTCCGTACAGCCCACAGCCAAGCCTATAATTATTATATTAGCATTCCCCTCAAACCAAAATCCGAATGGCAAGATATCGAGGATATTAAGCCGCTAATCAGAGCGCATTTTCATGCCTCTCAAGCAGGAGATTTAGATGCAGCAAATGCGATTATTTCTGAAGTATATGAGTATTTGCGGCAGTGGAATTGTGCTGAGTTAGTATGTGCAAATCTACCGTTGCTATTGTTAACGGAAGTGAAAAACATTAGCCTTTCAGAGGCGGGCAAGATGCGCAACCCCTACTCCCCACAAGAAACTTGATGTGCTGTGGAACGGGCATCTTGCCCGTTTTCTTATGATTAGTCAGGGCGGGCAAGATGCCCAACCCCTACTCCCCACAAGAAACTTGATGTGCTGTGGAACGGGCATCTTGCCCGTTTCTATAAGTCAGGGCGGGCAAAATGCCCACCCACAAAAAATCAGATATATTGACTTCAACCACTAGAATAAATCCCTCTTTCTTGCAGTTGCTGCATAAAAAACTCTTCCAAAGTAGGCTTAGCCAAATTCATGGCAATTAGCTGCCCTCCCGTACCGCTGAGACTAGAAAGAAACTCCTTCGGCTCGCCCTGCAAATGACCATACCACAAATCATTATCAACTTCCATATCCGGTATCCATTTTTTCAGGATATTCAAGTGGCCTCCCCTACCTTCAACCCGGTAAGTTTCAGTATTACCCAAGAGTTCGTCGATCGCACCAATGCAGATTAACTCACCCTTCGCCAAAATTGCCACTCGATCGCAAATCTTCTCGACATCAGACAATATATGCGAATTAAAAAAAATCGTTTTTCCTTGATTTTTTAGCGATAAAATTATCTCCCGCATCTGATAGCGTCCCATCGGATCTAAACCAGACATCGGCTCATCTAAAAATACCACATCTGGATTGTTAATTAAAGCTTGAGCCATGCCGATCCGTTGCAGCATTCCCTTAGAATACTGGCGCAACTGTTTTTTAATTGCCGCCGATTGAGATAGACCAACTAAGTCTAGCAAATTCGGAATTCGCTGTCGCTGAATCGAGGGGGGAATTTGAAATAACCCCGCCGCAAATTGCAAGAATTCCCAGCCCGTGAGATAATCGTAAAAATAGGGATTTTCTGGCAAGTAGCCGACTCGCTGCTTCACAGTGCGATCGCCCAAAGGCCTCCCCAACAGCAGCGCCCGCCCAGAAGTGGGGCGCACTATACCCAGCAAAGTTTTCAGCAGCGTAGTTTTCCCCGCTCCATTTTGCCCTAACAACCCAAAAGTTTCCCCCTCAGAGACAGTCAGAGTACAATTTTTGAGCGATTCAATTTTTTCATTCATCCAGAAGCCAGTACGGTAGAACTTTCCCAGATTAAATGTTTCTACCACTGGGGTAGCTCCGGGCATCTCGGTGGGATTTGGCGCATCTATAAGAGGTTCCATTTTTGTCAGATAAATAACTAGCACCTGATTATATTCTATTGCATAAGTTAAGTAATAATTGCTATTTTTAATGTTAAACTAATATTAGCTGTAGTTAAAATTTGCTGAATATGGATCGTTCAAAAATTGTTGCTATTATCACCGGCGTGATTTCTATAATTTTAGCAGTTGCCTATCTGCTGCTTGTCACCATCCTCGACTTCCGAGGCGAAATGCTGCCCGCACCTCAAAGTCAGTTGCCAGTCTCGCTGCCAATTCAGCAATTAGGCACTGCTAACCCGACTTTGCGAGCACCCAGCATTTAGTCTCAATCGTGAGAAACAATAGTTTGGACACTTTTTCTATGGCCCAATAGCTTATTCTCGCTTGACTTTGAGGCAAGCGTGGATAATTAAATCAATGTCACCTCTACCCCAGACGCGGCATTTAATTCGACTTTTTTATGATGCTTGCCCTGTAAGGATTGTAGTATCGTTCCAAAAACTGTCCGGAGTATTGGAGAAAATTAATACAATTAAAATTCCGAAATTTACCCAGCACATGATGTAGACAAAATTACCGATAAACTAACGATAGGTTGAGATAATCGGCTCATAATTCTCACCTATATTTTGGCTAAATAAAGTCAATTTAGCATGATGGAGGACTTTAGATATGAAACCGATAATCCTACTCGCTATCTTAACTCCTTTGTGGTTGACTCCACCCGCGAAAGCGGAAAATGTTACTTGTACCAGACAACGCATTGCAACAAATTACTGCAAAGATCATATTAGTCAAGCTCAGAATATTACTCTCGGACAAGCTTCGGATTTAATTAGTAAGTGGCTGGAGGCAAAGCAGACAATCTTTGCTCCTCCATTCGATCGCCAATTGCTGGCTAAAATGACTACAGGTATTTTGTATGCCGATACAGTCAAAGGGATAGACTATCTGAGAAAAAGCAATTCTCAGTACAGATACGGTGTCCAAAAAGTTGAATCCGTCGAACGCTTTGCAGCATCTGGGAACAAAGCCACTATTGAAGTCAGAGTCACCGAAGATGCCACAGTTTACCGAAATGGTAAAGTCGATAGTAGCAGTTTCAATACTAAGCTAGTTCGCTATACCTTAGAGTATTGGGATGGCATCTGGAAAATTGCCGACTCTCAAATTATCAGTTCTTGGTGATGGGTTAGTTGTTATTTGTTACTAATGAGAATTAGTAATTGCTAATGGTGAGCGGAACTAATAATCAAAAACCCTATAACAAATAACAACTAACAACTAACAAAAAACCACTAACTAATAGACATGAATTGCTTTCATCATGTGATATGCAACTAGCAACTGCGTCAAAGCTAGCGGATAACTTTGCAAAACTTCACCAGTTGTGCCGATCAGTTTGCCAATTTCCGGGTTGCCTTGGGCGGAACAAAATCCCCGCAGGTGTGGCAACTCGCTGCACAAAATCTTTTCTAGTTCGTTTACTTGCTCGCTGGTAGCATGGGAGTCTACTTCCAAAACGTCAACAGGTTTGCCCATATCCCGATCGAGTCCCAAGCGAATTGCAGGTTGAAAACTATCGCTGCCTCGACCTAAAATTTCAGTAAAATCAGGGTGAGGAATTGTCGGTCTGAGCACTAAACGGACGCTCAAATTGGATTCATTGTCCGCTTCTGGCGGGTAAAAACTAACTACAACGTCGGCCGATTTGCGCTGAGGACGAATGAAGTCTTCCGAGTCCGGTTCCCGTTTTTTTATTTCTGCAAGCACCTGTTCTTCAGTGTAACCGCGCTTCATGACATCGCGCTTAACTTTCCACTGAGTTCGCAACTCTTCGGGAGGAGCAAGATACACTTTTACGTCGTAAGAATCGCGGATTGTTCGGGTTGCGTAACCCAGCAAACCTTCAACTATTACAAATTTGCTGGGCTTGATGTATTCCGGTGGGTCGAATGTACCTGTGGTGTGGTTGTAGATGGGTTTGAGAATTGCTTGTCCGGTACGCAGCAGGCTGAGGTGCTGCTGCATGATGTCGAGGTGATTGCAGTCGGGATGCAGTGCTGTGATTCCGATTTCGGCCCGCTGCTTTCTGTCGTAGCGATGATAGTCGTCAGTGCAAATCACAGTGACATTTTCTGGCCCTAATACTTGGGCAATTCCCCGCGTCAGGGTGGTTTTGCCCGCTGCGCTGTCTCCGACAATACCGAGAATAATTGGTCGATCGCTCATTGTTTTTACCCGGACGCACAATAGCAAATTTTGTTGTCAATCTTAAATCTTATCAAAATTGTGTTCGATCCGATCGCTCGGTTTGACTTGCTTCCCCCGGAGCTCCCCCATGTGTAAAATTATTGTAAAATTTCTTAATATAATGGGGTACCGGAGACTCAGGGAGCATCTGATTAAAAAATCACGCCCATTTGTTAGCGCCCACGATGTCGATCGTACTTTTGAATCCAGCTATTGTCAGAATTTCGGGAAAATTACCCCTGCAAAGTATCCGGGTAGTCTTTTGTAGTGCAAATTGCAGCAGCGGTGGGACTCGTGGGATATTTTTGGTTTCAAAATCCGCAGCAAGCAGTGAATCAATTTGCCAGTCAATCGACGCCCAGGCCGATCGAATTTATCCGCAATATGAAGTTTTAGCCCCAGCTTTCGCTGTTTTGACAAATTAGTATAATAAATTTGAGTTGAGGAGGCAATCATGCCCTCACAAACCTGTTTTTTTTCCTGTTGCTTGCCTTCGGCAATGCGTCTTTCCGTGAAAAAAATAGGTTTGGACGCACCCGTGCGTAATTTATAAATTTAAACAAATTTTAAGTTTAACTAAGCCCGTAGCAAGCCGATGAATCAACCATCTTCAGAAAAATTAAGCGGCAGTATTTTAATTGTGGACGACAGTCTTAACAATTTATTGTTACTGGAGCTGATCTTATCCAGGAAAGGCTATAAAGTAGAAGCTGCATCTAGCGGTCAACTGGCACTCGATTCTGTGGATTTGGCTCAGCCTGACTTGATTTTGCTGGATATTATGATGCCCGATATGGATGGCTATGAAGTTTGCAGTCGCTTGAAAGCGAGCGCTAGGACTCGTGGCATTCCCATTATTTTTCTGAGTGCTGTGGTACAAGCTTCTGAGAAGGTGAAAGCCTTTAATGCTGGCGGGGCGGACTACATTACTAAACCTTTTCAAACCGTAGAGGTGGTAGCTAGGGTAGAAAATCAATTGCGGCTGCGGGAACTCGAGTTGCAACTGAGGGAGAACAATCTGATGTTGCAGCAGGAAATAGCCTATCGGGAACAGGCAGAAAGGGAAACGCGGTTGCTGTTGGAAACAACCAAGTCTCAGAAACAAAAAATTGAAGAATTGCTATTAAATATTTTGCCGAAAGCAATTGCAGAGCGCTTGCAGGAGGGGCAAAGCATAATTGCTGACAGCTTTTCGGATGTCAGCGTTTTATTCGCTG
This sequence comes from Microcoleus sp. K1-B1, assembly GCF_036704705.1. NCBI lineage: Bacteria > Bacillati > Cyanobacteriota > Cyanophyceae > Oscillatoriales > Microcoleaceae > Microcoleus > Microcoleus sp. K1-B1. Next base: position 19,504 of record NZ_JAUBSH010000120.1, read on the forward strand.
ATTTGGTAGGATTTACGAGTTTTGCATCTCAAAGAAGTGCGGCAGAAACGGTGAAAGTTCTCAATCAAATTTTTAGTCAATTTGACGAGTTGTCGTTACGGCACGGTTTGGAGAAAATCAAAACTATGGGTGACGCTTACATCCCACATTCCGCAGATGTGGGTCGGATTTTTTTATCAGTTGTGAAAACTTGGAAGCCAAACAATTTTGGGCTGAA
>NZ_JAUBSH010000121.1:0-19440 GCF_036704705.1 Microcoleus sp. K1-B1
TGACCTATCTTTTTTTACCACAAGTTGGTCAACACCTCACTCTATCTCGGTTGCGGCGGAGTTGTCACCCCGCCAGGGCGAATAGTAAATTTCTCAAATAGTGGGAATCCTGTACAAATTGGGCATATTAATTTTTGTACCAATCCCGCACAAGAATCTGAATCACTTTCGTCAGAACGATCGGAATCAGACAATAAAAGTGATAATGATGTCAAAGAATATCCAAATTATCAAAAACTTTTAGAAGAAGCCGAACGCAAAGCTAAGTTAGAAGCAGTTCCTAAATTGGCAAAACTGGGTTTGAGTGCCGAACAAATTGCAGAATCTTTAGAACTGCCGTTAGCAGAAGTGAATCGGGTAATTCAGAATGGAAAATAGCCATCGAAAAACTGCCCTTCGAGCCTTTAAACTAATTGAGGCGATCGTGCGCTATCCTTGATAAGCTTTGAGAGTGACTCGCATAATCTTCTATCAACGCTGCTATCAGAACGGATGTATCAAATAAAACGTTCATTTTAGATAAACTTCCCGATTCTTTCTTCGTGCATATCGGGAATCATCATATCCCAATTAATCAGTTCTTGATTTTTTATTAATGATGCTTTGACAACTAAGACTCCACCAACATAATGAACCTCGCACTCTTCCTCCATATTTGCTGGTTTGCTGTTGCCAGTTTTCTCTGGTGGCGAAGCTACTTCCTCCTTTTTCCGCTGCCCTAACAGGAAATCAGCAAATTTGAGGATTTCTTGCAGTTCGATTTCAGAGAAATTTTTCAGTTTCTCAACAATTTGTTCTTGGATAAGCATCACGGCTATTTTTCTTTGGTTAACACGACCGCTAGATTCATTCTAACACGAGGTCGGAGCGATCGCCCTTCTCAAAGCAAGTGCGATCGCCCATCTTAAAAATTGCTATAATATCAAATGAGCCAACCTTGCTCTCAGTGAAAAAATATGTCAACCCCTACAGAAACTCCCCAAACAAGCACCCTTGAGATAACTATCAATCAGGAACAAAAAGAACTGTTAGAAAAAGCAGCTACCCTGTGGGGTCTTAGTCTGAGCGAATATCTGCTCGAAGTTGCTCTAAATCTAGCCGAAGAAGTGCCACTTAAACCAGAACCGATCGTTCTTTCCGAACCAAATTGGGAAATTGTTACCTCAGCGATTGAAAACCCACCAGAACTTAACTCTAAGCTGAAAGCAGCGATTGAAAGGTATCGGCAAAAATACGATCGCAAATAAATAATGGAATGGATTTTTTGCTCTATAGATGATAGCAGGGTGATTCGGGAGAATTTTGATTGCGGTGTGCCGGAGTTAAATCAGTATCTCAAAAAATACGCCCGACAAAATCAAAGAAAAGGCATTGCTAAAACTTGGGTGGCAATTCCTCAAGGCGGTGACGGTCAAGTAGCAGGCTATTATTCAATAAGTATGGCTGAATTACAACGAGAGTTACTGCCTGAAAATTACAGGAGAGGGTTGCCGCGCTATCCTCTTCCAGTCATGCGGATCGGCAAACTGGCAGTAACTCAATCAATGCAGGGTAGAAGACTAGGTGAGACACTGCTAGTCGATGCTTTTAACAGAGTGATTCGTTTGTCGGAAGATATAGGAGTATTGGGAGTGATAGTTGACGCTTTCAACGAACAAGCTAAGGGATTTTATTTACAATACGGGTTTATTGCCTTAGAAGGCGATGAACTTTCACTTTTTATTCCCATGACTAGGATATTAGAAGCTTTTACATAGGTAAAAGACAAAAGTTGGTCTTAGCTTAGAAAAGGCGATCGCCCTTCTCAAACCAAGGGCGATCGCACTTAATCAACTCGCCACCAAAATTAATCGATCGGATCGAAAACTAGGGTCAATCGAGCAGCCGGAAGCAGTTGTTTGAGAACTCGCAAATGACCCTCTGCATCAGACCAACTGCGAAAGCGACCGACAACGACCCTTTGTAGATTTGGAAGCAAACGAACCACGATCCACGGCTTGAGACGTTTCTCATACGGCATAATAGTTGTATCTCCTTTGTAAAGGTATCTCCTTTGTTAATGGGAGCCATAGCCAGTCCTTGCTTTCCACGGCGGGGGACTGGCTTTTGACTTTGCACCTGTGGTGTGCTGTACAAATTGTTGCACAAAAGGCCCTCATTGGTAGCATAAAATTACTAAAATAGCGTTCTAACACCGCGATCGGCGTAAACTTGTATGATTGGGAGCGTTCACAAACAGTAAATATTGACAGTGAGCAAGCGCGTTCACATCACACTCCCCGACTACATCTATGAATCCTTAGAACTGTGGGCCGATCGGCAAGGTAGACCCACAGCTAGTTTGATCGCTTTTATCGTTGAAACAGCCGTTTTGGAAGCGAAAAAAAAGGGAGATCTACCTTCTGAACCGGAAAAGCCCAAAAGCGACACGTAAAGACTTCCCTCGTGGGTTACGGGGGCGTGTCGCCCGATCGCACTTATTGAAATTGATGAAAATTAGCATCAGCGCCCGCAGTTGGCGCCCAATATTTAAAATAATTCTCTGCTTTGTCCTCGCGATCGCCTGTTAGTGCATAAGTCCTATCAGCAATCGAAAGTGCCAGTTATTTAATTGTCCGCCGGCTAGTCAGTTGCAGGGAAACTCACAAAAAAATATCATTCTCAGTAACGAACTTTCGACTATACATTCAATCCTCTTGTGGGGCGGGCTTCTAGCCTGCCCCTAAAAGCTTATTGAGAATAGTACCCGATCTCAGGGGAAACGGAAATTGCATCCCAGGATTTCCTCCTTGAGGCCGATTGTGAAAACTGTACTGTTCGATCGCCCTCATCAATCCAACTTACCTAGATTAGACGCATCAACATATTTTAAACGAATGACTTATGAACTTCACAGCAAGACTCACACAAACCAGCTTACTCGGCTTAATGCTATTTGCCAGCAATCCAGCAGCAACCTTGGCTATAGGACAATCGAACACAAGCACTGCACCAACAGCGTCTCGCACTCAGTCTCCGATTGAAACCATACAAATAGCTAATGTATCCACTCCTCAAAAACTGGTGAGGGATTTTTGTGCTCGCAAAAGACAGAAAGTGGAAAACTATTTCGAGACCAGCAACTTTCGGATTTATCTGTGCTACAACCACGCCAATCAAGTATATTACTACGGCGTTAAAAAGAGTAACGGCAGCACGATCGCCCTGCGTGCTCGAACTGAAGAGGGGACTGGTTACGTGGCCAAAAATGGCACCTACGATTACATTGTTACAGGAGCCAGCCTTAGTATTTATAACAAAGGCAAACGCATTCTCGAACAACGAGTGATTCGCTCGCTTTAGTATTTCAATGCGATCGATCTTTCAAGCCCCGACTTCTTCAAAAAGCCGGGGATCTAACAGAATATCTGGCTTTTCTGCTGAGGCAGACAAAAGTTTGTGTAATTTAACCTCGAACTCAAATGACCGGCGCTTCGCCACATTTGAGTTTGAGGTTAATATCGTTTCCGGTTGCATCAAAATAATAAAATCGAGTCAACAGTTAACACTCAACCATTCAGTTTTTCGACTCACAGTCAACAGTCAACAGTCAACAATAATTCCGGTGTAACCGGAATTGATATAACACGTTTCAACCGCCGAATAATCTCAAAATAAAAAAACCCTCCCCAACAAGGAGAAGGGAGGGTGAAAAGACAGTGAGAAATTTAAGTTTTTGCAGAATTAACAATAAGGAGTTACATCTTCGCCACATTCGTCAGCCAAATAACACAAAGCTCGAAAGCGCAGCCCAACCACTTGCTCGTAAAGCGGATTTAACTTGCACAGCGGCGGAATGGATAATAAAGTGCGATCGCCAATTTTGACTTCCCGCTCAAACGGACACTGGCTGGGAATAAACTTACACAGCAACCGAGCCAACTTTTGACTTTTAATTGCAGTGTTATCAAGCCATTCTTTTAGCGGATGCAAGGGGTCAAAGTGTGGCTTTTGACCGTAAGGCTGAGAATTTGTAGCGACATTAACGGCGGTTTCTTGTTTGCCAAACCCTACCCAATTTGGCAGAGTTCGGTAGGAGACTGTATGCTCAAATACGTTCATTTTGCTCTCTTCCTCTTTTATAACGAGGTGCCAAGAACTCTCTGTAGAGCTTGTGCGATATTATCTACAATCAGTATCTACAGCATCTCGTTTTGCTTTACCGGATTGAACTTCTTAAATTAATGACTTAGGGCGAGAAAAGTAGTTCCTGATTTTTTTTAAAGGCGGTGTGCGCTCTAAAAAGTGTCCTCATTTCAAGCCCAACAATTGATTGATAGGTTAAAAATTCTCTCTTCTACGTTTTAGCTTCAACCTTCGGTTGACTCTCCTTTTGTAGTTCAATTACAATTGTGACGCATCCAGGTGAATTATCCTATACGTGAAAATGCGGAACTTTTAATAAAACTTATCATATTTTTAAATAAGCTCTGCTGCAAACAACCCTGAAACCCCGCCCCAACTATCTTTGCTCGCGATCGCTCAGAAACTTCTACAATGAGAAATAATCGGTATCACTGCCCTCACCACCCATGAGTAACCCAGAAACCAAAGCTATCACCCGCGAATTGCAAAGCCACGCCGCCATTCTCGGCGGCTTCGTCTCCCTCCTCTGGATTATCGAAATTATCGATGTATTCCTATTGGGAGGCAGGCTGAATGCCTACGGAGTCCGCCCCCGCAACCTCGACGGACTTCAAGGCATCCTCTTGATGCCTTTTCTGCACGGCAGTTTTGCTCACTTAGCCGCCAATACCCTCCCTTTAGTGACATTGGGTTGGTTGATCATGCTGCGAGAAATTAGCGACTTTTTTATCGTGAGTGCCGTAACCGTGCTAGTCAGCGGATTCGGAGTTTGGCTGACTGGCGCGCCCTATTCGGTTCACATTGGTGCCAGCGGATTAATCTTTGGTTACTTCGGCTTCTTACTGCTGCGGGGCTATTTTGAACGCAGCTTTACATCTATTTTGGTATCTTTAATTGTCGGTTTCTTCTACGGCAGTTTAATTTGGGGAGTTTTGCCCTCGCAGCCGCAAGTTTCCTGGCAAGCGCATTTCTTTGGTTTTGTGGGCGGGGTATTAACAGCTCAACTTTTGGGGCGGCAGAAACGGGAAATTAACTAGAATAAGACTGAGGCTGCATCGTATCATCACCTTGGTTTATTGCTCATAAATTATCTAAAAGCGTAGGTTTTTTGTCAATAAACCTGGTTTCTTGTGTGTGTAATAATTGCGTCCCCGACAACAAGACTAACTGCTGACCAATAATTCAACGCGGGCCGGCAAGCACACAGTAAAAACGGAACCGCAACCTAACTCGCTTTCAACGTGCATATCGCCACCCATCATCACGCAAAAGTGACGGCTAATAGTCAATCCCAAACCGGTGCCGCCATACTTGCGCGTAGTTGAGGCGTCGCCCTGCATAAATGCTTGAAATAAATGCTGCAATTGTTCGGGGGAAATCCCAATGCCCGTATCAGCTACGCGAAAAATTATTGAGTCGGAAGGTTCTGCTATTTCTTGAGTGGTTAAGCTGTCATGTTTAACTCTTTCAATGCAGAGGCTAATAGTTCCCTGTTCCGTAAATTTGGCGGCATTGCTCAGCAGGTTGAGCAATATTTGACGAGTTTTGGTAATGTCAGCATACATCATTCCCAAATCGTCAGCACAATCAACTTCAAACTTATTAGAATTTTTATCTACCAAGGGTTTGACAGTAGAAACCACCTCGTCAATTAAATTAACCGGGTTGAAAGTTTCTAAGTAAAGTTCCATCCGCCCTGCTTCAATCTTAGAAATATCTAGAATGTCGCTAATTAAAGATAGCAAGTGTTTGCCTGCAGTTTGAATTTTTTGCAAGTCGGGGATAAAATCTTCGCAGCCTAAATCCTCTGCATCTTCTTTGAGCATATCGCTGTAACCAATAATCGCGTTGAGGGGAGTTCGCAATTCATGGCTCATATTAGCTAAAAAGGCGCTTTTGGCTTGGTTTGCAGCTTGAGCGGTTTGAGCGACCTTTTGGAATTCTTCTGCTAATTTGCGCTGGGTAATATCTTCGGCAATACCGACGATGCGGTAAATTTCTCCGGTTTGGCTGCGGACTGGAAAAGCCCGATCGCGCACCCAGCAAACTGAACAGTCAGATCGCACTACCCGATACTCCTCATCATAATCGCCCCGCACCTGTTTCTCAAAAGCAGCCTTGACGCGATCGAGATCCTCCGGGTGAATAGCATCCCAAAAAGCCTCCGGTTCTGACTGCAAACTCTGACAGCTCAAATTCCATATTTTTTCGCAAGCAGGGCTCACATAAACTAGCTGCTTTTGATTGGGTTCTCTAATCCAAAATACCTCATGAATATTTTCTGCCAACTGGCGAAACCGCTCCTCACTGGCCCGTAACTTCTCCACAGCACTGTGAAATTCAGTCACATCCTGAATCAGCGATGCCACCCCAATGATGCTGCCGTCAGGATCTACCAAAGTCGTATTGTACCACTCGCACAGAATTATTTTGCCGTCTTTTCTAATGTTCTCGTTAAGGCTGGTAACTCCTCCTTTATTAGTGAGCAAAGTTATAGATAGTTGCCTGACATACTCCTTAGCACTTTCAGGAACTATGAGATCGACTCCGTGGCGTCCCATAGCTTCCAAGCGGTTGTAGCCAAAAATTCTTTCCGCTGACAAATTCCATTCCGCTACTTCAAAGTTTAGATTCCATTCAATCGCACCCAAAGGAGTTTGGTGAAGATGGAGAGCCAGTTTTTGCTGCGAGTTTTTCAGAGAAATAATTAATTGATTTTTGTCTGCGATCGCAGATTGTACCCGATCTTCGAGAGTTGTAAACGACTCTTCCAATTGAGAGGCCATCATATTAAAGGAGCGAGCCAGGACACCGACCTCATCCTCCCGATCTACAGACGCCATCAAGCGGGAATCTACTGCCATCCCGTCCCATTCACCCCGGGACAAAGCCTCCGCAGCCTTGCTCAGACGCCGAATCGGTACAACAATCCACCTAGAAGTCAGAGCGCCAATCGCCGTTGCCAGCACCAAAGCACCCAGACACATCACCACAGTATACCGAGTGTTGGCATTAATCCTTTCCATAAAATCGGCTTCAGGAACCGTCACCACAATCAACCAATCCAGGCCCCTGCTGTCTAAAAGCGGCGTCACCTGTAGAAATTGCCGTTGACCGTCGATCGTAAAATCTAACTGGCGAGATCTGTCAATTTTGTGCAAATCCCCGAAGCGTTCAGTCAAATAGCGGGCGGTCGATCGAATTAGAACATTCTTGCTACTGGCTGCCACAATCCGTTTTGCAACACCATTGCTAACAATAAATGGCGGTTCCAGAGTAGAATTTGCCACCAATTGCCCAGACCTTTCTACAATAAAAGTCTGTCCTGATTTGCCAATTTTTAGAGTTTCCAAGAATTGATTGAGCTTGGAAAGTGCCAAGTCAGAACCCAGGATGCCAATCCGTTTACCATCATCGCCATAAACTGGCTGAGCAGCCGTAATCGCTAGTTTGGGAGCGTCAAAATAATTATAGATTTTACTCCAAGTCGGTTGACCTGCGCGCACCGGGGCTATGTACCAAGGTCGGACGCGGGGGTCGTAGTTGAGAGTAGTTTTTAATAGTTTGGTTGGTTCCTCCAACTCTGACAGCCCGTAGGTATGCAAATTATAGCCAGTAGATGGATTAGAAATCTGAATTTGCAACTTGCCGTCGTCGAGGCGTTCAACTCCAATAAAATCTTTTTCTTCGGATGCGAATTGAATGTAGCTAATTTTATCAAAAATTTTGATTTGTTTGTAGAAGTAGCGTTGCAAACTATCACTATCCTGCACGTTCACAATGCCGAGACGGATGGCATCGAGATTGAGCTGATTGATTTGGTGTGGCGTTTCAATATAACTATTAATATGTTGCTGGATACGCGATGTGACTTCTGTCCGCAGTTGGGCGGCAACATGGTTGACGGCTATGCGCCCGTTCCGCAGCGACAGCCACCCCGTCAACCCTACCGCAGCGAAAGTCTGGAGGGCAAAAGGCACAACAAGGACGATGCGAATTGGCACTTTGCCCGACATTTTTAAAATCTGGTCGGTCAGATATTTGATTGGCATGGTAAAGCAGAATTATTATGCACCCACAACATTCCGGTCATTCGATTTTAGATTTTAGATTTTAGATTTTAGATTGACACCACGGATAAATCCGGGGGCTTGAGGATGCAAGGATTTTGGATTGTGGATTGATTCCACGGATAAATCCGGGGGCTTGTACCATCAAGAAATTATTGGTCAAGTACAACTTGATGAGCGCAGGTTTTGAAGTTGAGATGGTTTTAGTAGGCGAAGTGCTGTTAATAACTCGGAATCTGCCGCTGGCAAATGAATTTTTAACGACTGCCACCGCCATCTTAGCGCGATCGGGAGCTTTGGGAACATTGGCGATCGAGATGAATGCAGTATCAATCCTGGACTCACTCTACAGGCTCATACTATTATAGATTTGAGATTAAAGAATTAAAGAATTGGGAAAGACTGATTCTGTAAGCGCTTAGAATTTGCCTGCCGTTGCATTTTTTTTTGAACAGGTATCTCAAACCAGGTTTTTTAGCGTTTTGGCGGTCTGCAACGAACTATTTTCGTGAAAAACAACCGATGGATCGCCGCCCGTGCGTCCAGCACTAACTATTTTTTCACTCCTGACGCGCGCTAATCAAACCAATCGAGTTTTTGGTTGACTCGTGCCTGAAATGACGTATTTTGGCGTTTCAACCCGCTTGCTGCGTCAGTTCCATTTGACCGATAGCGCGATCGAAAGTTATAAGTTTTCACAGCAACTGCAATTGATATCTCCACAAGCAGCTACTTTTGATAGAGTGCAACTTAATTCTGGCTCGGTACAATAAGCGCATAGTAGGATGCAACTAGCGGAGGTATGGATGATGAACGCAGTTATTGCTACTCTTGGCACTGCTCTCGGACTGAGCTCAATTTTTATCGGTTTGACTCCGGCGGTTCTCGCCCAACAAAGACTGCAACCAGCGCCCCAATATTCGGAAACGACTTTATCTGGGGACTCGTTGAGGACTGTGGAGGACAGAACCTTAGACTCTGACTACCAAAACTTGATTGGTGCACCAGAAACGGCGGCTAATTCTGCTAGAAGCGAAAGAAGCTTGGGCGATACATTTCGCCTCAAAATCGAGGGCCCGTTGGAATTTATTACTACTCCTTCGGACGCCCAGCGTCAAGGAAATCCTTTACCTCCAAAACAAACCGACAGCGGTACAGAAGCGGGAGTTCAGCTTCAGCTAGGACTTTAGCAATTTTAAATGAATTCATTTGAAGCGAGCGATCGCGGAACCCTATATTTGATTCTCGGAGTTATTGTGACTGCGATCGCTTTTTTATCTGAGTTTTATCACCAGTTTTGTGCGGTTTCCATCACACATGGTTCTCTATTGTGAACCTAAAATTAGACCAATTAAACTTCCGATACAGACTGATTAGATACATATCTTTACAATAGCGCATAAAACTGGCGGTGAAGGTGATGAGAAAGGCTCAACTGATCGATTATTTGCGGGGAGAGTTGGCGATATCGAATTCGGCGATCGCCGTTGCTCTCCGACACGGTGAAGAAGACGCCAGCGAACTGCCGATGGTTCTGTGGCAATACGGGTTAGTGACACTGGAACAGTTAAACCTGATTTTTGATTGGTTGGAAGCTCAGCCGGCTTAGAAATTTAAAATCCTGAGTTAAAAAATATGGATATGGGATTGCAATTTTTTAACAAATAAAGCTTGCACAAACGGTCGTCGGAAAGTATAGGGTTGAGTGTTTAGGTTGAGGGTAGCTCTTATTTTGTCTCAATTAGAAAAATACAAATATACAGTAGGGACACAGCACTGCTGTGTCCTCATTTTTGTTGCCGCCTGAAATAAACTCTTTCATATCAAATCTGGCAGCATCGGAATTAATATTACCCACAGCTTTGGAAACGGCACTCCCGTGTCCTCTCTATCATGTCGCTCGTGCAACCGGAAACGATCTCAATAGACCTCTTGCAAAAATAGCTGGGACGGGCCGGAGAGCCCGTCCCACAAAAAGTTTTTTCTCTTGTGGGATGGGCCGGAGAGCCCGTCCGAAAATTTGATCGAAAGGACTTTTGCAAGAAGTCTAATCTGTCGAAGATGCGATCGCAGAAGGCATCAAACAGACGGCATAAAACAAACCCCAGCAACTTTTAGGCTGCCGGGGCTTGTCTTATTTAATTTGGTGGCGGGAAGTGGATTTGAACCACTGACCTTCGGGTTATGAGCCCGACGAGCTACCAGGCTGCTCTATCCCGCGTCGCTTTGTCTCTCTGTAATGGTTTCCAAAGTGGTTTCCAAAAACAAAACCCTGAAACCTTAATGATTACAGGGTTCGGTTTAATTTGGTGGCGGGAAGTGGATTTGAACCACTGACCTTCGGGTTATGAGCCCGACGAGCTACCAGGCTGCTCTATCCCGCGTCGCTTTGTCTCTCTCTAATATAAACATATCTTTCTGAAAATTGCAACCCCTAAATCAAAAAAACTTTTTAGATTATGGGAGGGGTTGCTTAAATCGGCGAGCGAGTCTCGATCGCCCTAAAGCATCGAAACTTCCCCGATTACCTCCAAGCGCTTGAAGTCACTGAGAGTTAGGTAAGTCTCCGCCAGAGTTTCGGCGATCGTCGGAGTAATCCACCCCAACTGCTTGAGCAAGTGAATCGCCACAGCAAATTGAGCACGCTTTCCCCCATCCGTCACCTTAATTGCCAAGCCCATGCCTTCGCCAACGCGGCCAATGCACTGCACCCCTTCGGCGCCGGACTTGCTCACCAATTCTCCTTGAGTCAAGCGCATCAGTTCCGTGTCAAATTTGCCCTCACCGGCAACCATGATCGGGTGATGAGTCATAGCGCGGACAATCCGCTCCATATCCACATTGTTGCCGGAGGCTAACTGAGCGTACAAAGACGCCATTTGCCCCAACTGCAACAGATAGGTAGGAGCGCCGCAGTCATCGCGAGCGCTGATAAACTCTTCGGCAGGCATTGCCAGCAAGTCAGCCACTTTGCCCAAAATAAGCTGCTGGACAGGATGTTTGCGGCGTAAATAAGTGTCCAGAGGCCAGTGCAGTTGCTGGCAGACAGCCAGCATTCCGGCGTGTTTCCCGGAGCAGTTGTATTGCAGGGCGCTCTTTTTGCCTTCGGGAATGGGGCATTGAAGTTTAGAGGGGTCAATGTCGCAGCGCCACAGGACGTTAAATACCTGGCGCGATTGCTCGATCGTACCTTGATGGGAACTGCAAATAATCGCTAAATCTCGATCGGTCAATTCGTAGCGTTCTAAAGTGCCAGTCCCCGTCACCGCCAAAGCTTGAAAAGGCTTGAGTGAAGAACGGACAAATGAGGCCGTTTCCGAGTTACCAGCAACAGACAGAACGCGCCCGCGGTTGTCGCAGACAGCGGCCTGGGCGCGGTGCCTCGATTCCACAATACCTTCGCGCAGCAGTGTGACTTCCAGTTCGGGAGCTTGGGTTCGTTTTCCCCTTGTCATATCAATTTTAGATTTTAGATTTTAGATTTTAGATTGGGGCCGGTGGAAGTTATGAGTTGCGAGCTGCCAGTTAAGAGTTATAAAGTTAATCTTTCGGCGATCGTTTCTGACTCATGCACCCCGTGTTTGTTGTTGGCTGTGCGCGGCAATCTCAAAACTCAAAACTCCCTTCCATTCCCGATTACAAACAGCTCCAAATTAGTCCCCCGGCAACCAGCAACACTGTCAAACCATAAAATGTCTGCCGCAGACGCCTGAGAATTGGTTCTAGTTGGTAGTTGACAATCAACTGGTCTTGAAGCAAAACTTCGGGAGTTTTAGGCCAAGATTGACAATCGTACCAGCCAGACTCTTCGTAGACGACCGTGGGATTTGAAAGGCGCGATCGCACGTAGAACCAACCCAAGTAGAGTCGCAGCAAAGCTAATCCTAGAATAAAACCGGCACCTGCGGCACCGCTGAGGACAAACTGAGCTGGATACTTGCTTGGAGCAAAGCTAGAAGCAGCTATCGGCACCGATACCAAGCAACTCCAAGCCCACACCCAAGCTAGTTTTGCCAGGTATCCGGGCCAATTGAGTGTTACCCAGCTAAAAAACCAGGATTCTTTAAGTTCTTGGTATTCATTGATCGGTCGCTGTTCTTGCGGAACGGGACAAATAGAAGCAGAAACGTTTTTCACATTAGCCATCCTCACGGCGTGGGGGAAAAGTCAATGCGTTCGGCGTGTCCCCAGAACGCTTCTAAATTGTAGAACTCCCGCTCTTGAGGCTTCAAAATGTGAATGATCGCGTCGCCGTAGTCCATGACGACCCAACTAGCGTCTGATATGCCTTGTGTACGCAGTGGCAAGCGTTGCCACTCTTCTTCCACTTGGTCTGCTATTGCTTGGGAGATGGCTCGTACCTGCACGTTGGAAAATCCGGTGATGATCGCAAAGTAGTCTGCCAAGTAGCATACTTCTGCCACCCGAAGCAATACAATATCTACTGCTTTGCGGTCATCGGCTGCTTGGGCAACGGTCATGATCAGGCCACGGGCTTCGTCTGAGGAGGTGCCGTCGGTTGCTGTAGACTGAGCCCTGGAGTATTCGAGTTGGGTTAGATCTGACATTAAGTGTTTAATTTCCTAATTGATAGGGTAAGGGAAAATCGGTGCGCTATTCGCTTTCGATTGTTGGCAGTTTGAGACGGGAAATAGGAGTTAGGTTGAAGCCAAAAGTAAGGACAGAATTTCTGGTGAATTTTACTTTCAACTTGTGATTTGTTCGATCGACTTCTGGGTCGAATTTCCTGTTTCCGGCGATTCGCGGGCCATTTGCAGCGCCCAATTCCGCGTCAGTACAGTGCGGGGGTGGATGTAGCAGCGAGTTTCTAGCAAATATTTCAGAGAATAATCGCTAGTTTGCCACACGGCTGCATAAAGATTTTGCCAGCTTGCCTCGCGCAGTGCTTCTAGTTGGGCTGTGTTGCCGCGGCTTGGCTCTATGGTATCTGCTATGAATACGGTACAACTGAGCTGGCTCATGTTTGGTCTGCCAAGGGTGTGATTGGCGATGGCGTCCAAAATTTCTCGATCGACCACCCCGAATTCGTCTCTGGCGACGATCGCACTCGCGTCTGCGTGCAGCAAATGCGGGTGTGCTTCCAACACTGAGTCTAACTCTAAACCTTCCTTCTGGCCCATTTGCAGCAGCAGTTGAGGTTTGAAGTATTTTGCCAAATCGTGCAACAAACCGGCAGTTCGGGCTTTTGCTTCGTCGAGGCCGTAATGGCGAGCCAAGTCACCTGCTACCTGTTCGACTCCGAGGATATGTTTGATTCGGGCAGCAGGAACGCGCTCACAGAGCCAAGCTAGGACGTTTTCGCGCGCGGGTGCAAGTGCCAAGTATTAACTCCAAAATTGTATGAGCTACTATTTTAGCGTTTTGTTTCGATCGGCTGCGGTGTCCGGCACACAGGGGTGTGGTGATATCTGGGATGGGGAGGGGTGAAGGGGGCGAAGAGGGCGATCGGTTCTACCCAAAAATTCAAAAATCTGTTAGAAAAGCAACTAAATATGAACAACGAATTTACTTCGAGCAAATCTCAAACTGATTGGGAACGCCTAGATGCCATGAGCGATCTAGATATTGACTTATCCGATCGCCCTGAAATTACGCCTGAAATGTTCGCTAAAGCAGTAGTTCGGCGAGGCTTGCCCAACCCTAAGACTAAAGCTCAAGCAGATACAACCATCAGGGATTCCCACAGCAGAAAAAAATTTTAGTAACTTGCAGAAATTTGGCGATATTTCTAGATGAATAACAAACCACACCACTACAGTATGTAGAGTGATGCAGAACGCGGGACTAAAAAGCCGATTGGACTCTTGTCAGGCAAAACCCGTAGTGGCTAACCTATAAACAACAAGCGGATATAAGGGCTTGATAGCTTTTTGGTGGTTCTCAAAAACTTCTACTCTCAGAGGAGTATTGATTTATGGACGACAAAGAAAAGCAGCCATCTCCAGAAGCAAACGAAAAGTTCACCGAAGCCGAACTGAATAACCACCTGAACGACCTGGCCTTGGAGGCCCAAAGGCATCCCCTTGAAAGTCCCGATCGCCAGTTAGCCTTAACTAGATTGGTTTCAGAACTCAGGAAACCCAGTCGCCTTTCACTCCCAAAGCATTCACCCAGCTTATCTCTCGCCGAAAACCACCAAGTTTCGGAAGACATTAAGCAAGAAACAGACTTGGCACTTTTCGAGTTTATACAAAAGGGGAAGTTCGATCCGGAAAAAGGAAACGTATTAAACTACACGAGGTTTACTCAGTCCAAAAAACAGATCGATTTCATTGGTAGTCACCAAGGTATTCATCAGAGAACTGAAAAAGGGAAAAAAGTCACTGATATTGTAGTGTCAGCCGACAGACAAATCAGCAATGCTCAATCGGCAGATGCTGATGAATCAAAAACGACATACTTAGACCAATTTACGTCCGATATCCCTGAACCTTCTTTTCTGGAAAATTTTCGGGAAATAGTTGTAGAAAATCCTGAGAATATTTTTGGTAAGCCCATGAAAAAATACCCAGATGTTACTCTGAAAAAGATAACCCTGTTGTGGTTAGATGGATACAGTTGGGAGGAAATATCCGAAAAGTTGTCAGTAAAAGTTGGTTCGATTAGTTGTTTTTTCAATCGAGCTATCAAAGACAAAAACCTGGTAGCCGCGGTAAAATTGTATCTGGCACAGATATTATTTATTGTGGCAATACTCCTCAATTATGGAGATACCCATTAACCAAATCAAATCCGACAATAGCGTAAGCGAGCATCAATAATGAACGAGCAGCATCTAGAGGGCTACCTACATCTCGTACAAGCACTGCTAAGCTGTCCTAGTGGAGAAGAAGCAGCTATCTTAAATGCTAACTCAGAACTTCTTGATGCTGGCTTAGTTCAGGTGATGACACAAGTAGCAGAAAATCTCGCTGAAAATGGAGATAAAAATGCAGCGGATTTCCTGCAAAGTGTTGCTACTCAAATAATAGAGTTAGTAGAAAAACCATCAACAACTGAATCACAACAGGATTTAACTTTTTTGTTGCAGGTTTTACAAGTAGTTTCCGATACAGATGCTGACCCCCGCGTTTTCTACCAGTTTTTACAATCTAATTTAGACAAATTGGATGTCAAATTAAGTGCTGTTTTACAGGAATTGGCCACTACTTTATTATCTGAAGCGAATGCCGAAAAAGCTGAATCTGTAGTCTCAGTAATTTGCAATTTTGGTAATTTAATTCAGCAGTTTCCTTTAGGTAGGATAAATGTCAATATAGAATTAGCTATCGTTGCTTATCAAATTGGATTGAGTTTTTTTAAGAGAGAATTTTATCCAGAAAATTGGGCGCTTTGTCAAAAAAATTTAGGTAGGGCCTACAATCATAGGATTATAGGTCAAAGAAGTGAAAATTTAGAATTAGCTATTAAGTGTTATCAAGAAGCTTTACAAGTGTACACTCGCGCCACTTTTCCTCAAGAGTGGGCTAGCTTGCAAAATAGCCTTGCTAATGCTTACAGCGATCGCACTTTAGGAGTGCGATCTGACAATTTGGAACAAGCAATTTGTGGCTATCAAAGTGCTTTACAAATTTACACTTTAACAGATTTTCCTGCTCAATGGGCTACTACTCAAAATAACTTAGGAACAGCCTATAAATCCCGGATACGGGGAGATAAAGCAGAAAATTTAGAAAAGGCTATTGGTTGTTATCAAGCTGCTTTAGAAGTCCGTAGCCGTGAAGCTTTTCCCGAACAGTGGGCTGCCACTCAAAACAATTTAGCTACAGTTTACAGAGATAGAATTCTAGGAAATAGGGCTGAGAACTTAGAAACAGCTATTAGTTGCTATCAATATGCTTTACAAGTTTACACGCGCGAGACATTTCCGTCGGATTGGGCAATGATTATAAATAATGTTGGTATTGCTTACCAAGACAGGATTTTCGGAGAGAAAGCCGAGAATTTGGAAAATGCTATTGGTTGTTATCAAGCTGCTTTAGAAGTCCGTAGCCGTGAAGCTTTTCCCGAACAGTGGGCTGCCACTCAAAACAATTTAGCTACATTTTACAGCGAGAGAATCAAGGGTGATAGAGCGGAGAATATTGAAAAATCCATCTCTTGTTATCATCATGTCTTAACAGTTTACACTCGCGAGACATTTCCTTATCAATGGGCGATGACTCAGAATAATTTAGGCAAGGCATACTCGGAGAGAATTAGATATGAAAAATCTGAGAATCTTGCAGCAGCAATTGAAGCTTATCAAAAAGCTTTAGAGATTTTTACACCGCAAACATTTCCTTTAGACTGTTTGAAAACAGGAAAAAATATGGGTAATACAGCTTTTGATGCTGAATTATGGGACATAGCAATAGAAGGCTTTGCGGTAGCAATTGAAGCCGTAGAACAAAGTCGAAGTTGGGCAGCTTCTGAATCTAGAAAACAAGCGATTCTTGAAGAAGCAATTGATATCTATGAAAAAATAGTCCAGAGCTACGTTAATATCGATCGAAACGATCGAGCTATTGAATATGTTGAACGCAGCAAAGCCCGTAATCTTGTCGATATTCTATCCAGTCGGGAACTCTACCCAACAAAAAAGATTCCAACTGACCATAACTTAAGATTCAGTTACCAAGTTGAACCAATCTCGTTCGATCGAATTCAAGCTTTACTAAAATTTGAGTTTGATGAAAACACAGCCATCATAGAATGGTATATTGTTAGCAATAAAATATTCACTTTTATAATTACCAGTCAAGGCAAGAGTCCTATAGTTTGGGAATCTTCCCAGGAGGATATAGAAAACTTACTTACTTGGTTTGGGGAATACTTGGAGGATTATGGGCAGAACAAGAGAAAATGGCAAGAGCAACTTTCAGCCCGTCTTCAGCATCTCGCTGAAATACTGCATATCGCTCAAATTATCAACTATTTGCCTGCGGATTGTGACAGAGTAATTTTTATACCCCATCGCTTCCTGCACCTGCTACCTCTCCATGCTTTGCCTCTAAATGAAGGTCACAACCATATTATAGACCATTTCTTGAGAGGTGTGAGTTATGCTCCTAGTTGTCAACTCCTGCAATTAAGTCAGAATCAACAACGCTCCGATTTGATACACTTGTTTGCCATTCAAAACCCTACCCAAGACCTGAGCTTTACTGATATTGAAGTCGAAACTATTAGGCGGTACTTTGCTCCTAACGATTATGTCTTAGTGAAAGAAGCCGCTACTAAAAAAGAGATATTAGATAACAACAATTTTCTTAACGCTAATTGCGTCCATTTCTCTTGTCACGGCTACTTTAACTTTGAATCACCTCTGGAATCGGCTCTGATCCTAGCTGAGGCTGGAGGTTCTAATGGACAATTGCAGGGAACTGTGAGTGAAAATAATCGTTCACTAGACAGTACAAAAATTAATTTAGACAAATGCCTGACCTTGAGAGAAATCCTTAACCTAGATCTCAGCCAATGTTGCCTAGTAACTCTCTCAGCTTGTGAAACTGGGTTGATTGACTTCACCAGTAAGAGTGATGAGTACATCGGTTTTCCCAGTGGCTTCCTGCTTGCAGGCAGTTCCAGTGTGGTCAGTAGCCTTTGGGCAGTCAACGATTTTTCTACAAGTTTTTTAATGATTAGGTTTTACGAAAACCTGCAAAGTCAAACCTCCGTAGCTACAGCCCTTTGTCAAGCTCAATTATGGCTGCGTGATACCACTATAGCTGAACTGAAACTGTGGATTGATAAAAGACAGTTATCTTTGAATGCCACACAAAAAATGGCTTTGCATCGTATGTTCCATAAATTTCAAGATAACTCTAAGCCCTTTCAAGATCCTTTCTATTGGGCCGCGTTCTGTGCGGTTGGTGAATTCAAACTTAACGAACTAAGAATCAGTAGGTTGGCTTTCACTGCATTCAACCCAACCGCAACAAGAGCTATAGCTGGATCTCGTTCTTCAACTCAACCTACACGAGCGCACTAAAGTCCTTGACTTTTGACTAATTTCGGCGATACAGCAATCAAAAAATTTTCCCATTTTGCAGAAAAGCTGCTGCGGTTCCAGATATAGCAATGTCAGGCAACACAGTCTGTCATGGCGAGATATCCCAGCGAGAACAGACAAATGCACGAACTGAATTACCCTAATGAAACTTCTGCAAACCCTAATATTTTGCTGAAAAAGAGCAAAACTTGGTTCAAAAATTCCAAAAACCCGATCGCCGGTTGACTCTATAAAACTCCACTGGCGAAACGAATAAAGTAAAAAGGTTGCAAACATGAGCAAAAAACACACTGCCCACTCTCCGAATAACGTAGTTGCCGTCAACAACACCAATTCTCAAAATGCCCGACAAGTTCCTGATTTAATCAGCCACATCGAACAAGACCCTAAATACGCCCATCTCCGCGAACAGGCAAAAAATCCACCTACTACCGACAAACAGAAAAATCTCGGCCAGAAAATCTTCAACGCATTAAAGGAATTACTCATCGCCGATCCAAAAGCCTTTCACGGAACGGCTATCGTTTCCCAAGACTTGGCGAAGCAAGCAACACTGACTGCGGGCACAGTTACTGTCAGCAGCTTGTTTAACTTCTTCACGAATTATCCCTTACTGTTCTTTGCCTTTAAGGACATGGGCTTGTTTGGTGTGGTGTTGACTTCCTTGTGCAACATCCTGATTCTGAAATTCACTAACGACAGCACGACGGCTGTTTCATCCCGCACAAAATACAACAAAACATGGCAATTATGGGCGATCGCCGCCTCCCTATCAATCAATATCCTCCAGTCGATCGCCTCTCTAGTCGGCACAGAATTAATGCTCAATCAATCAGGTCTGAGCCATATCAAAGCAGCAGAATCGATTCAAAAACAGATACAACAAGTCGAAACCCTCAAGCAACTTGACAGTCCCCAATATCAACAAACTCGGCAACGATGCCAAGAAGGAGAACAGCAATTCAATCAACTCGACAGAACCAATCCGCGATGGGACTCGTTTTACGTGCAACTGTACGGACCTTGGGGCGATCGCAAGACCGATTGGAATGAAGTTCCCTCAGAACAACTTCCTATCTGCCGTCGCGTCGTTCGCCTGGAAACAGAAGCCTATCAAAACTATGAAACTGCCAAGAAAAATATGGAACAGTTGCTAGGGCGTCGGTTCAGTATTAGGAGTTGACAAAACAAACTGAAAATGATAGGTGAATTGAAAAGCCTGTTAAATTC
>NZ_JAUBSH010000122.1:0-19231 GCF_036704705.1 Microcoleus sp. K1-B1
ATTTGCGGTTGCTGTCTGTCGCTGTCGCTGTCGCTGTCGCTGTCGCTGTCGCTGTCGCTGTCGCTGTCGCTGTCGCTTTATGTTGCTGAAATTCTGACCACCAATATTGAAAATTTGACGCTTTTTCTAGGAAGGTAAAAAAACTTCTGATTTTCTGGCCCTTGATTTTTCGCCATTGATTTCTTACGAAAATCTCGAATTCATTTAGCAGTGCTTTGTCGCTATCTCGGAGTTGCTTAAAATTGGCGTATTTTGGCTCTTTCTTTTCTGCGGGGGAAGGTGCGACAGTATTTTCTGGCGCTTCGAGCCACAGTGCAATTCCCCCAGTCGGCTCCCAATGGAACCCTATATCTGGTGTATCTTTGAGGCGTTGTAGGGCGTGATAGAAAGTAGATTTTGGTATGCTGAATTGTTCGTAAAAAGCTTTGGCCGAAGGGAGGTTGAGTTTTTGGCCTTTGGCGCGGTAAATATTTACCAGATTCAGGATATAGTCAGCCGCGTTCATTAATTTGGCTTTGTATCTTGCAACTACATCGTCGAGAAAAAGGCGGGCGTGTTGTTGCGGATTGGGGAGTTTTAATGCTATACTCATGGTATTAATAAATGGATTTTGTGAGGTTGGCTTCAGCGGTGGGGCCGCCTTTTTTGTGTCTGGATTTGGTGACTTTCATGTTGGTTATTTCCGGCGAACAGTTTGAAGGTGGAATGCGTTTAAAGCCTTGCGGGTTACTTGATTAGTAAGGGAGTTCGTTGGAAGGGTCTATCCCTTCGTCTTTGCACCGCTGAGAAAAAGTTTTTCCGTGGTAAAAATCTTCGTCAAATCTGTCCTCAATAATTATCGAAGGTGCGTCCTCTACGCTCCCTAATTCCCAATCGTCGCTGAGGATATCCACCGCGAGCTCCGCTTTGGCTCCGGGGGAGAGATGCCGCAACAATTGGATCGCCGCTGCTAAGTTTTCGTTGTACCGGCCGTGCTTGGGCTGAACTACACAGAGTTGAGTATGGTTATCATCGATCGCCACTATGGCGTTAGTTGCCAGTGCAAGTTTCTCGTGCCAGTTACAGCCGTGAGTCAGCATGGCAATTTGCTGCAATATATTTCCGTCGGCTTCGGCGATCGCTGTGATTTGTTGGTCTAGGTCATCGTCATCGAAGTTGGGGAGATTGTTGGGGTTGTATCCGCCGAGAGCTGGAGTTGTCATGGTTGTTGGTTGTTGGTTGTCATGGTTGTTGGTTGTTGGTTGTTGGTTGTTGGTTGTTGGTTGTTGGTTGTTGGTTGTTGGTTGTTGGTTATTGGTTGTTGGTTGTTGGTTGTTGGTTGTTGGTTGTTGGTTATTGGTCTAGTCTTCGATCTCTAAAGGTCTCTACATAGTGATCGTCTTCTTCGTAGTCACTTGGATCGGGGAGTCCGTCGTCGTCCTCTTCCTCGAATTCGCCAGAAAGTCCGCTGTCGTCTTCTTCGTCTTCGTCTAGGGCTGGAGTTATGTAGCCGTAAGGGTCGTCGTCAAAGTTCGGGAGGTGTATTGCGGCTTGTTTTTCGCGTTTTATTTCTTCAAGCCATTCCAAAACGGTATTTTGACTGACTGGGCCGATAGCGCCACCTAGTCGGTAGGTTAATTCGCTAATCGGTATGTTTTCGTCGTTACTCAGGATTGTCGCGATCCATTCTTTGGCTGCTGCCTTTTTTTTGTCATTCATGGTTTTTAAGCTTCCGAGCTTGGCGAGCGATCGCCGTTCTTTTCTGATTGTCGGCTTTGAGTTGAGCTGGTGACTGCCGCTTGATTTTGTGGTGGGGGTTGCCCACTATGGGGCGATTTTCTGGGGGAATGTCGATCGCCAAGATGTCGGTCGGACTCCACTGATGGCGGTAGTTGTCGGGTCTGTCCTCGATACTGCCGTCTGCATGGATGATCTTCATGGCTTAACCCTTGAAAGAATGACGATATCCCTCCAGAGTCGAGAGCGCAGACTGGGAAACTTGGTGGCAGCCCTCCGAATAGCTCGCGAGCACATTTTTGATTGTCCGTTGGGGATATGAGAAAACTTTTGCTGTTTCATTGGGTTGTGATTTGAGGGTAAGGAGTAAAGAGCGGCGGTGACGAGCCGCTCAGAGATATTCAGGGTGCATGAAGCAGTCATGGTGTCGAGCTCGTGATTACTGCATATCTGACCTCCTGGCGAAAGTGCCGCCCCTCTCCTCTGTCTGGTGGCCGATCGCCCTCCCGGTAAAATCCGCTACCAAAACCCAACAGAATAATTAGCAACGGTAGAGATTTCATACGATCGACGGGGTGGGGATTAGGGGGGATAAGGAAATACTCCCGAAGGCGGGAATCACTGAGATAATTGCGGTATGGCGAAGGGGCTGAGGTTCCAATTCAAGCCCGATCGCTAGCTGTTTAGCTAACTGATTGTAGATCTGTGTAGTGACACCTGTCAACATACTGGTCTATAATTGGGGGAGAGTTCTGTGAATGCCAGTGAGAAATTGTTTGAAGCCAGTTCTTGAGAAGAAATTACAAATTAAAAACTTAACGGCTTACAGGTTTCAGAAGTTAACTGGGCTGGGGCGTGGCACTTCTATTCGTATTAACGATCCGAGTTGGGTGCCCAATGAGGCGACACTCGCAACTATTTGCAAGACGTTTCGGATACAGCCTGGGGAATTCTTGTATTGGGTTCCTGATGAGTCGGACGTTAT
The DNA here is from genome assembly GCF_036704705.1 of Microcoleus sp. K1-B1. Classification (NCBI taxonomy): domain Bacteria; kingdom Bacillati; phylum Cyanobacteriota; class Cyanophyceae; order Oscillatoriales; family Microcoleaceae; genus Microcoleus; species Microcoleus sp. K1-B1. The sequence goes on from NZ_JAUBSH010000122.1 coordinate 2,702, forward strand.
CTCTGTAAAACCTTTTGCCTTTGGTAGCGATATCCAGGAAGTAAAGGCTAAGTAATTTGTACCCGTGTATTGACATAGTGTCAGTATACGGGTATATTAGTTTTATACCAGACGAAACACCACCCAAGCCCCTGTGAGAGATAGCAGCCTCAGGTATCAAAGACCTGCGCGAGGGTGGTGTTTCCAAAAGCTAAATCTATAATCCAAAGCGAAAGGAGTTGAAATCTATTAATAGAAATTCAATGAATAACTCCGACGATCAAGTAGTTTATTCTTGCGATTTCAGGTCGTCTGACGGTTCACGTTTTTTCGGGTATCAAGGGGTTGTATTTCCTGAAGATCCCCCTCGCATTGCCATTGTTAACGGTATGGCTTTTGAAAGAGCCTTGCAGTCTGGCAATTTCCTAGTTTACCTTCAAGTATCAATTTTCGATCTATCTTCTCAAATGTCACTTTCAGGCGTCAATTAATTAATTAATCAAATCACTGCAAATACCATGCAAATTACCCTTGTTTCGAGTGGCGATACTGTTTCTGATGTCTTGAATCGGTTTCAGCTAGAGTTTTCCCCCAACTGGGTTGAAATTGAAGAGGATTTCAGTCGCCGGATGGATTTGATCTGCAACTTCCTGGCAGGGCATTCGATCGGCAAGCTTAAAGCAATGACCGATTTCCTTGACAGCGCGTTTAAGGTAGACCTCGCCGCTCCCAAGCGAAACTCTAAAATTTCCCTTGCCAGTTGGGTTACAAAAGTTTTGTTGAGCGCTCGTGAGGCGGTGGATGCTTCGGAGGCGATCGCTGACCAAGCGATCGATTCCTCTGCCCCAGAAGTTGAAGTCATGGAGCCAGAGGAAAAACCCATTTACACAATTTCGATCTTGGCTGACGGCGCTTTTTCTGAGGAGCGCGTAAATCGGTTGCCGCCATTTCTGATTGACCGCAAAGGTAATCTCCTGAAGAAATTCTGGCATCGCTCCTATGATGCCGGCTACTCCGAAATCACCTTTAAGCACTTGTCCAATATTGCTGTTAACAGCGGGCTGGTTATCAGGTTGATGGCTGACAATTTAGAAATTTCTCAAGCCTGTATTGTCGGCGATCCGCCACCTTTTATTGTTGACAAAGGAGGGGTTTACAAGCGCGACCAAGTAAGGCGCGGTTTAGCTGTTACTTACTCTCAAGTTATCTCTGAATGCCTGTCGCATGTTGCTGTGGTAAGCTTATGACTCCTCAAGAAATCCACGCCAAACTTAAAAAAGTTTTGGATGATTTAGGCGAAATAGATGATTCTGAAACTTTCACTCAAATGCTCGCTGACAACTCTTTCTTGGTGGATGACGATGATATGGGTTATCTCATCCATCAAGTCGAAGAAGTGCTAGCCGCTGTAAACGCTTTTGTAAAAACCAATGCCTAAATCACCCAAAATCAAAACCTACAACTGCTCTCAAGCTGTCAAAAAGGCGCAAAATCTGATTCCTAACAAAAAGCGCCACATCTTGATTCTGGATACGATGGTTAAATTCAAATTTGTTGAATTCACCCCTCCGGGGAGCTATCGAGGCTCTCTGACCGACGATGAAATTCAACAAGTTGCTGACAAACTCAATAGTTATTAAAGGAGGGATGGTGACAGTCGAGCAAATTCTCCAATCTCTTGAAGAAATTCGCGAAAAGCTTGAGAACATTAGGTGCTCAGGTACTTACGAAAATCTCGTAGAACACCCAGAGTATATCGTTGAAGATTTTAGCCTAACTGATTCCATTCAGGGGGTTGCCGAAGCCTTAGAAATGATTCCTTACGTTTCGGAGTTAATTAAAAATGGATAAGCTCACCGAAAAGACCGAAGAAATGCTTACAGGATGGGACTTGGACGCAAAGCACAAATACCTGTGTTTTTATCACAGAGCTTTACCCTTCATGAAAGATTCTTGGGGGATGGATTACTCCGATTCTAAAGAAGAGCTACTCGAAAATCAGTACCCTTTATTTTCCCCAAAGGATATTTATGAACACGTGAAGTTTGATGAAACTTTTCGATTGGTGCTTAACGCAATTGCTACCGATCCTCAACTTTTGCTTTGCTCTGACGACGAATATCGAATTTGTCGATACGCGGGTTCGGGATGGGGTTGGGTCGGCACTCCTACTCAGTTCACCAAGTTTCTCTGGAAGAAGCTTTCTTCTCAATACAGAGCCGATCGCAATAATGGATGTCGGATGCGCCGCACACACATGATTGCACTGGATGACTCTCAATTCGCGCTGGCTCAGCGTCTAATCCGCTTAGTTTTTGACGATGAAATAGACACCCATGAAATAAAGGATGAATTTTGATGCAAGAAGCCTTAGAAGTTGAAATTGTCGGCGAATCGAACCGGGTCGAATGCGAATCGAACCGGGTCGAATGCGAATCAAACCGCGATTCGATGCGGGATGAATGGATCGGCGCTACGACAGCGATTAAGCTTACAGATCTTACTAAATCCGCTTTTCAGCGCGCCATCTCTCACTTGCTAGGAGTTCGCGGTTGCCAAGTCGATTTAATTCGTCGCGGTGGTTCCAAGAATACTCGCTATTCAAGATTCGCTGTTGAGATGGTCAAAGCTCATAAATCGGGTGACGAAGTTCTACTGCAACAACTGCTGGAATTCGCCGCTAAGCCTGCAAGTTCAACCCAATCATCGGGTTTAGCGGTAGTCGATCATGTGGCTGCCCTAGAAGGAAAAATCGCCAATTTGCGTCAGACCGGCGCTGCCAACTCTCAATTAAATGCCGATCGAATCCAGAGCAAATTAGCTGAAATTGCGGCAAACAATCAAACCGCTCAACGGCGAAGTGAAGCTCTCGGCGATGCGGAATTGTTGGCGGCAGAAAATCGAGGAATAGAGCGGGGTTTGGCAGTCTTCAACGCTGAGGAGGCAGCCTTGGAAAACACCGTGGCTCACCTCCGAGCTTTGAAGATTTCGGCCAATCAGTAACTTTTACCAGCCTGCGCCTGGGAACGCCGGCTGGCACATTCAAATCGGAGCTAATTTATTATGACCGATCGCAGCAATCTCACCACACTTAAGCAAAAAGCTACGGATTTGGGCCTGACTCCTTACGCCAGTTTGTACGGCGACAGGAGGCAGCGGGCAACTTGGGAAAAATTGCTCAAATCAGCCGGCGAATTGACGCCGCTGCCAGAGCGACAAATTCCCGCACCCGACCGTGCCCAAATTAATTGGAAATTAGCGATCGCCCTTTTGGTTGGCGCGATGGCTCTGGGTGTTTTGCTGCAACCTTTGTGCAGCACAGTTTTTCCAATCAAAATTACCATTCAAATTGGAGCCAAATAATGAGCTTGCAACTACGCCTTTTTGGTAGCGGCAAAGATGCTGCTGGCAAACTTGGTACTGTAACCAACGACGGTAGCCATGCGATCGACAAATCAAAAGTCCTTGCCCAAACAGGAGTCGGCGTAATTACCCCAAGCACGCCCGGTAATTTTGGATCAATCCGATCGGTTCCCGTAGTACCTAATCCGATGTACTTCTCAAGGGAGCAAGCGGACGCTGTTAAGGATTTGAAGAAGGAAAAAGTAGAAGGGGCTCGAATCACCAAAGGCGTCTATAAGGATTTGGGGAAGATTGAAGAGGCCGATGCAGTGGTACATAAAGCCCACAGGAAGTACGAAGGGGGAGTTGCCGAGAACGAATTGAAAAAAGTTAGATCGAACGCTTCCCTCGCTAAAAAGCTGCATGGGATGCGATCGGGATATGCCCGCCTTGGCTTAGGGGTTGACAAAGCTGAGAATGATGCACGGGTGAGGATTGACGCTATCAAGGCAAGACTCACGGGAGGAGCGAATTAAATGAAAGCGATGTATCTGGCAAATTATTTTGTCGCCGGGTGCGTCGCTTTCTCCCTTTTGGGGTGGATAGCGAGTCTGCATCCAATGGCAATGAAAGCCGTTTTGTTTTTGCTAGCAGCGATTGCGATTGCCTGGGGGTTGAGCTGGTTACTTGACTATTCCCTAAGTAAATTGCTCAAGATTTCAGTGGCTGACTTACAAGCGCTTTTAATCGGCGGTTTGGCGATGCTATTGATTGGCTTGGGGGTGTTTCTATGCAGCTAAAATTGTTTGTATTGAGTGCGTCTTCTGTAGTGCTTTGGTTGACTCCACTAGCGGTGCTAGACAAAAAGCTAGACACCCACAAAGCGCTGCAAGGGGTGAGCTTATGTGCTGCAATTGCTTGTGCAGTGTCCGCAGGCAACATCGCCCGTCAATTAGCCGACGAAAGAGAGATTGAAGAGTTGAAACTGAGGGCGATTAAAGCTGATGTAGAGGACGAAATCAGTACCAGTGTCTACGTTTCACAACAACAAAGACAGCAAGAAGCTGAACTTATCCTGGCTTCCCCTGGCGTTGATGTGGAAGCTTCCCGGCAAGCGCTAGAAGCTATATATAGCAACGACTTACAGGATTCTCCTTCCGCTTCCGCTTCCGAAGCTGATGCTAGTGATTTAGCCCTTTGGTGGAAAGTAAGTGCGGCGGAAGCCGAGGGCAAAAGCCCCACCTGGATTATTGAAAATATTCTCAATATGAAAGGTCGGAAATTTACTGAGGGCAAAGCTCGTTTGGCAGAATTGCAAAAAAAGTTTGGTGAAGTTGATTCATGAAAAATCCCAAGGGCTCAGTAACGGTTAGTGCTGTTCGTGGCAATCTTCGACTAAGACTGCCACGGGGCCTCTGGAGCGACAGGAAGCAAGTATATTTGCCTTTGGGTTTAGCTGACAACCCACAAAATTATAAAAAAGCGGAAATTACAGCCAGACAAATAGAATTAGATATTTTGTCTGGACACTTCGATCCAACTTTAAAAAAGTATCAACCTGTTGCTTACGAATCTCCAAAAGTCGAAATTAGAAAACTAAAAAATAATCTTACCTTTACTGAAATATATCAAAAATACATTGATACCAAAAAGGATAAATCGGCTACGACATGGAAGGGGACTTATATTAATACCCTTAATCACTTAAATGGCTGCCCCTACCAATTCCCTAGTCAAGCTATGGAGCTTAAGGATTGGATGGTGTCTAATAAAACTTTAGACGCTTGTAGGCGAATTTTGATGCAGCTTAATGCAGCGTGTAACTGGGCCGCAGAAAGAAATTTAATAAAAATTAATCCCTTTTTGGGGAAAAGTAAAATCAAAAGCAAAAAATCTAAAGCCAAGATTCATCCGTTTTCTACTAATGAGAAAAAGGCGATTCTTGCAGCTTTCGAGGAGTCCGACAAATTCAGCTACCTGCTCCCACTTATTAAATTTTTCTTCTTGACCGGTTGTCGCACCAGTGAGGCGATCGGCTTGCGGTGGAAAAACATCAAAGCTGATTGCAGCTCGATCAGTTTTGAAGAAGTGGTAATTTTGGGCAAAGGCGGCGCTCAAAGGAGGCAAGGGACAAAGCAGTCGCCCCAGCGGGATCTTCCGTGTAACCGACAATTGCAAAATTTATTGATGTCGATCAGACCTTCTAAGCCCGTAGGCACTGCTGCGGTATTTTTGCGGCTCGATGGCTCGCCCCTTACGCATCAGGATTTACGCACCGCCTGGTATGGTAAAGGGAAGAAACTGGGAATTGTGCGACAACTTGCGGCTGACGGCGTGATCGACGGTTATCGGCCGCAATACAATACACGACATACAATGATCTCTCAATGCCTAGAAGCCGGAATCCCACCACTACAAATTTCTCAATGGGTGGGGAACTCTCCAGAAATAATTTTTAAAAGTTACGCAGGGATTATAAATAAGTTTGTTGTGCCTGAATTTTGATTAAAGATTTTGCCGAAGAACCACCAGAGTAAATGACATGAACAAACCCAATGATTTGATAATTTACGGAAACGGCCTTTATGAAATCGAGCGAGAAACAGAGACACAATACTGCTTGCACGAGCGGTATTTACTCACAGACTCCCACCTTGTCTGTGGGTGGATAGATAAAAATGATTTTGCAATAGGCAAGGAGCGTATTCTTGGTAACGATTTATATAAAATTCAGCTTGTTATGGTTGCAATATCGGATCGCCAAATTTTATTCGATCCGATTGACTAAGTATCGCAATCGCTGATATACAATAGTGATGGCTGGCAATAAGTATGATGCTGCACAGGATATGAGATGCCGGCCTCCCACAAATCCTTATTAGGGATCTCCTTATCTTCATCTATCCCTTCGCCACCCGGAGAGGATGTTTTTTGACACTAAAACTTAAAAACCTCATTTCCAGGAATGACGATCGTATCGAAGTACCGCCGCCCGCTATTTTTGCAAAACTGCATAAACTCTCGATGACCGTGCCGGCTCCGGCCTACCAGACAGCCGGCTGAAGCCTGACCAATATTGCCAGGGGGCATATCGTAACCCCAGTGCTGATTTATCCCATAATGACCCCGCACTTCGCGATCGCCCGGTCGCACAAAATCCTGGTTATAATCTCGAAAACCTCGCACTTCACCTACTTGGATCAAAGCTTCATGCGGCTCGGAATTACCGTGAATTCCAATTTCCCAGGCCTGCTTATGAAAACCAAACGCAATCCTAAAAGCACCGTCGGGATTCATGGGTGTGTGTGTGTACCAAGCCCCCGGCTCGCAAGTCGCCTGCCAACAGTCTAAGCACTTGGTTTTGTCAAATATTGCGCGCACATCGTTGAACTGATTCGGCGCGTCAGAATTAAGTCTGCCGTTAATGTCGCAGCCTTCAATGTAGATAATGTTGAAAGTTTCGATCGGGTAGTTTTTAGATTGGCAGTATTTAAGAATTTTAGAGCTAGTAGTTAAGTCAAGCATAATTTTAATTTACAAGTTGAGTGATTTTGAATCTCAAAGATTTAATTAATACCAATAGTCGCACTAAATCAATTTCTGAATCTTCTCTCAATCCTTGGCTAGCCATAGCCACAATGTAGCCATACTGCACTCCCAGATCTTCTATTGCCGTGAGTAAATCATCAAGAGAGGCTTCGGGATTTTTAAGTAATTCGCTAGCTTGGAAATATGGCACACTTGAAAACGCGTTTATTTAGACTGATCTATGTCAACTTGTTCAGCGCTTATTCGATTTTGAGATTGTCTGTTTTGGGGACTAAATCCTCCGGCAGCGCTTCCCAAAAAAGCTCCAGCAGTACCAAGAGTGTACGCAAATCGATCGCCTAAAAGTTTGTCGCTGTTGAAAATAGCGCACAGAATAATTACTAAACTAGCGCTACCAAACAGGCACGGTGTAAGCGCTCTAATGATTTCTGGAAGTGCGTCAGGTTTCATTTAGGCTCTGTAAAATCTGTGCGGATTTTGTTATACCTACGTACTGCTTTTTTTTGTAAATTTGGTACGTCTTCTCGAACATGATATGGTTCGTTGTTTCCAACATAATACTCGCTTTCTTCTGTATTTCCATATTCCCCTTGCGTCCACCTTTCTAAAAACTTGTCTTGTTGGTTTTGACGGGTAATAATTGTGTCGATGATGCTTTCAAGCGTAGTAATGCGTTCGGTTTGAGCTAAAGCCTTACGTTGATTTTCAATATTAGAAGCGGTTCTTTCACTAACGTAACGCTCTGCAAGTTTTAGTCCCTTCCACATAAACCCGGCAATTACTGTAAAACCCGCGGCGTTTCCTATTAAATTAGTCCAATTAATTGCCATATTAATTACGGCGGATGTTGTTGTAGTAATGTGTCAAGCTTTTGTTCTACGGTATCAATTTGAGGGCCGAGGTATTCCCAAATTTTAATAGATGCACTGGGAAACCACCGAGGAAAATTTATAGACAATTTATAAGGTGGTACGTAGTCAGGAAAAACAAATAGCTGTTTGCGTCGCAAAAACAATTTGCGAGAATTTAAATGTGCCACACCGGGCGAAGCACTACCAAAACCAAGATTAACTTTTTGGTACATATAGCCGGCAAATTCCCAGCTATCCGGTGCATCTTCTACTGTGGCTAATACGCCAATTATATTAGAGCTAAAAGTTACAATACTTGAATATTCAGGGATACTACTTTCGGGAAAAATGATAGTTTGTGAATCTCTAAGTATCCAGTGTATCGGGTTTTCTAGCTCTAATATTAATGTCATGCTATTGAATGTCTGTGAACTCGATTAGATAATTTCCAGCCACGCATACTAGCACCTCTAGTGCAATGGAACTCGCGACACGTCTGCGGCTTTTCTTCGTGAATTTGACAAAGGCGTTTTTCGCGATCAAGGCAGTTGCAAAATCCGTCAGCACCTTTTTCTAAAACGTAAGTGTTATTAGATTCGTCAATTTCGCACAAATGCTCGTATTTGTCGAGTTCGTGCGGCCAGATCAATAAACCGTTGAGAGAGCAGCATTGAGCTTTGCAGTACGGCAGCGCATCTAAACATTCACAATCAAATTGTAACCATGTGCCGTCAGCGCCAGCCTCAAATCTGATTTCACCCGTAGCACTGCCCGTTTCATCATAAAATGTTTTTATCGGTGTACTACGTTCGACAACCGGAAAATCTAAACCCGACACATCTTGCTTTTCAACGATTTGCATTTTCGATCAACGCCTCAATTTCGTAATCAATGTTGTCAATAGAAGCGTCAATCCATAAATTAGGATTAACGCCTTCTGTTAACATTAAATCACAAAATCTTTCGTACTCGTTATAGCTACAAAATGAATTTGTTTTAAGATGTTCAACAAATCGATCAATAATGCTACGTCGTGATTGCAGGCGTTCAAGTTCTTTGTCGATTTCCGATGATGACATCCCCTGCCAAATTAAACCAGGAGAGTCAAAAAGTTCTGTATCATCCATTATTCAACCGCTGCCTTACCGCCGCTAGTTCCTGTAGGTGGCTTTTCATTGGTAAAACTAACACTGCGATACGGTGTAGTGTTGATTTCGGCAGTCAGAGCGGTTTTAATAGCTGCTTGCACACTTTCCTGAGTGTCGTCAAAAGCTTTTCGACCGATCGGAAGCGAATAACCAATTCCTGTCCGTTTTGCGTAATACAACCCGGTGTATTTTGATTTGGTGTATACTGCATTGGCTGCTGTCGGGTGAAAAGTTCGACACCTAGAAGGAGTAAAACCTTCGGGTGCGTCAGTTGCTCCAGTCGCTGGAGTTGCGTCATAGTAATCATCAATAGTTGCTTTTCCAAAATTATCAGTAGCATCTAATGACGATTTAGATGCCCTAACAATAATTTTGTTTTTAGTCATGTTTGTAGCTGTGACCTTACCCAGGTAAAACGGAGTGATAGAAACTCGGCTCTGGATGCGGTTTTTTGGGGTACCATCTCCCGTAATTTGTGGAGAAGGACGAGTCGCAGCCTCGGCGCGGTATTTGTTGAGGTTGTCTAATGCAACTTTGAGAATGCCTGCATTTTCGATATCGCCAAATCGTTTAGCCATGTGTTTCGACACCTTTGCTCATTTGCTCCAATTTAGCGCCAAAACCCTTGCTGTACAAAGCTTTCTACGGCACAAACTCAATGAGTTTGTCTATTTAAACGGTTATACCAAATTATCCGTAGATTTAAATGTTCCCCCAGCACTATCAACCAGTCCCAACGGTTCAGTCAGTCCAGGTAAATAAATTGTGGCGTGAGTGAACTTAGTTTCTGCGATCGGTCGCTGTCGCTTTCCTTTGATCTGTTCGCCAAATGCTGTAATTGTTTCGGGAATAATGGGGTAAGCTCCAGCTTCGTCGTCGGTTTCGGTAAATCTAAGAAATCTACGATCAAGTGTGTGTCCTAAAACTTTTACTAACTCTGTCATAAGGCGAGTTCCTTCAGCACGAGTTCTTACGTACGTCCAATTGTCATATCCCTGTTCTAAATTTTTGTAACTGCACGTCAATTTGCCTTTTTTGATTACAAATCCATAAAATATATTTTTGACAGATTTAGCTAACTGTTCAATATCATTTTTGGAAATATTGGAAATATTTTTCCATTCTGGTTTCATTACAGTGATTTTAAGCTCAGATTTAAGCGCCCTATATCCTGGTTCTACATCTAAAATATCTTCAAAAAAGTAAAGCTTGATTATAGGGAAACCTTTTCTGCTGGTAGTTAAATAATTTGGCTTTTCATTAATTTTGACATTACCGCCGCCGCCTTGATATTCGTACTGCACAATCTGGTTGATTAAAAGTAAATCGGTGCCCGTCATAATTACTGAACTTTTTTCAGCTGATCGGTCTTTCCAATATTCGATTACCCTATAACCTAAATCGGCGCGCTGTTGTGAATTTGTCAATTCCCGGTATCGGGGGCGAGTTTCCGGTTCTTTGATGCGCTTCCATTGAGTCTCGCCGGCGAGAGCGAAATTGCTGGTTGCGCGATCTGAGTTGAATTGCGGAAAGCCTAGCTCCCACTGCTGGAACCACGCATCAAAATTTATTCGAGCACCTGTGACAAACCTGGTAGCTTGCACAATTTGCATCATTTGCCGCAACTCTGCGGGTGTGCCGGCAAGACGATAAAACTCAGATTTAAAATCGCGGTTTGGGTAAAAGTCAATTACCCGCCAACCTAAAGCCTGCGCCGCTGGCGGTTGGTTGAGTTCGTGAATCTTTGGCCTTTCTCCAAAACTACCACCCCAAGGCCGACTTTCAGACGCGCGATTAGCTTCGAGCGAATATCCTTGATAAGTTCCAGCAATCGGATCTTCGGGATCTCCAGGAAATTCATCTTCAAACCCGTTGTTAAAAATATCGAGTCCCATTTGGCCGGCATCGTCACTGCCACCGCCGCCACTTTCCGATTGCAAATACTGATCCAGAACCTGCCGCCCAATTCCTGCCCATGAATTTGTACTTGCCATATTTTACCTCTACAAAGCGTAAGAAACTTGAATGCTTGACTCAGCACACATATCTTGTGCAGCTTCTAGGAATTCTTCAACAAAATTTTGGATTCCGCCATCGGGCAACGATTCAACCCATTCTTCTTGGGCCGATGCGAAAGACCAAGGCTTTTGTCCTTCATCTCCCCAAGTTTCTACCATTTTGCCAAGGCTTGGCCACATACCAGAAAGATTGACGCCACGGGCGATCGCCTTTACCGCTTTTCGAACATTTACATAAGCTTCAAAACCCGCAATATTCATAGCAGCTCTGGCGCTTGATGCGATTGCAGTTTTTAGATTTTGTACGCTCTCCTCCCACAATTCCGAATTTTCATCAAAATTGTTAATTCTCAATTCATCCAATTTGGCTATTAAATCGGGATTAAATCGAATTAATTCCGCTTGATTTGCGTAGGCCACCCGACCAAGTGAATATCCGCACAGCGTGCCGGCTAAACTACCCAGAGCTTCACCCCATACTCCCGCTTGACTTTCTAACAACGATTTTTGTTGAGCACGAATTTGTTTGTCCGAAATTTGAAAGTTAAAATTCCAAGTTCGCTGCACAGCTCCAACCGCAGCGCGAACCAATCCACCAAGGCCTAAAGCACTAAAAGCCAACCGCGAAGCTTTCCAAATTTTGACAATGCCGCCACCGACAAAGCCAGCAACCGCGCCTCCAACAATTAAAACTACACCGCCAGTTAGCAGCGCGGCGCCAGCACCGGCGATCGCCTGCAATGGTTCTTCCTGCAACCATTGGCCAAAATTGACTCCAAAAATATTAACTTTATTGAGTTGTTGCTGTACAAAATTAGCGAATCTGTTAATTAAATCGCCAGCGGCGCTGACGATATTATTCCAAAATCCACCAACTGCCTGAGCAAGTTCTTCGAGTCCTTCGCCCTTGTACCAAGATTGAGGGAGGTAAGCTTGTGACAAATTCACGTTATTTTTTCCTTTTTTTAGTGCGGTTGCGGCTGGCTGTCGCGGCTTTAATCACATTTGCTCGAAGCAGCGCCGCCTCGGTTTGTACTTTAAATTTAGCAGATTCTATCAACTTATCAATTGCCGTACCTGCATCACCAGCAGAAGGAATTGATAATAAACGTTGTATAAAATCCGCTAAACCTCGCAGTAAATCGCGCATATCGGTTTTTTCTTCTTCATGCCGGCGAGAAACCTTAAGTTTGATTTCTGTAGGCTTCATAGTTTCGCGCAACACTTTTTCGGTTGCTTCTTCAGTTTTTTTCTCTAAGTCGGGATTAGCCTGAAAACCTTGTCCCTTCACCCACTGACCTGCATAAGGATCGCCTTCTAAATGCACAGGGATATAATCTTGTTGCTCGCGCATTCCCGAATCTTCAAATAAAGCTTGTGTCATTTCAGCGGTTTTAATAATATCAGTTCGATTTGCTAAATTAGTGCGAAAATCTCGCAGCATTAAATTAACTGCGGCGTCAACATCGCCTCCTGTATCTATTTGAAATTTAACAACTTGACGGAACCAATCAGACAAGGTTAGAGCTGCTACTTCAATAGGTTGATCACCCTCAATCGCAGGATTTGCATCCTTAATTATTAGCACTTCTCTGGGATTGCCAAATGTGGCATTCAAATACATCATTTGAATTTCGTAAGCCATAATCATATTGTGAATTTTAATTTCGTCTACAGCTCCTGGAATAAGCAAACTTTTCGCTACTAATGCGTCCGATAACTCGCCTGATGGAAATAAATACTCCAATCGCCTTAAAGCATCAAATACATATTGCTGCTGTTGCAAAAATCCTCCCATTTTAACTTCGTCATCTTTGTTGATTTCTAGTTCTCGTTTGTTGCCCGATTTGTCGCGGTTAGGCTGGTTATTGGATTTAAGAGATTGCTCTGAATCCCTGTTGTATGCAGGGTTTTGCACTTTTCCAGCGGGCGGTTTGTAACTTTGTGGATCTAAAGCTGTATCAAGATTGTTAGCCTGTTTAAGCGCGTATTTTAGCAAATCATAGACAGTCTCAAATCTAACTTTAATTTTTTTAGGTCTTTCAGGATCTAAAATTGGAGTTTCAGTTCGTTCAATCTCTTCACCAATAAATCCTAGCTTTGTAGTTTGTGGAACAAGTCCGTTTGGTCCAAGTTCGCGTCCAAGCAAACGCAATATCTCAGCCTGAAGGATTAAAGATAATTTACAGCATTTATCTTCCATTTTTTTTCTTGGTGGTGGGTTGGGAACAGGGGGAGAAAGGGGAGGGAGAGGTAAATCGGAAGGTTTGAGGGGTATAACTTGGCAGACCTGAAGGCGTGTTTTGGATGTACTGCCCCCGTCATGCGCTGTATTGCTTACATTAAAGGAGCTGCTGCTATTTCTTTGTTGGATATAAGTTTTTAAATTATTTTGAGGCCCTCTAAACAAAAAAGCATTGTGTGCCGCGCCTGTTGCTGTTCCGGTGTAAGTGGTAGGAGTGCGAGTAACAGCAATTGTCCTAGTCGAAAAATGAGAAACTCCAGCTTCCCACATTCGACCGCCTAATGTGGTAAAAGGTACACTAGGATTTGCAGAATAACGGTTACTAATCAGCCCTCCACTTGCGTCAGGAGAAGTGGCGTAATAAGGCCCGCTTGCTAGCGCTGTGTTAGTAACTTTTACGTCAAAATAAAAGTTACTAATGTCAACATCGCCATTAGATAAACGAGTGCCATCTAATCCCCCGTGCGTGGTTTTCGTGCTACTTTCTGAATTGTATGTGCTAACCGTAGTAAATCCATAAGTACCAAAACTAAATTGAGTAGCTTTGTTTAAAACGCAAACTACTACATAAGCAATTTCATCTCCTTCAAGTAAATCAGTGCCATCATTGAAAGGTTCATCAATAGTAGGCGTAAGCGGCGTCGGTGCAGGCGTCGGTGCAGGCTTTGGCTCGCAAACATTCCGGCCATAAGTATGCGAAAACGGCCCTATTGTAATTGTCACATACTGGTAACATCCGCCCCGCCCCTCTTCATCTTGATCAACGCCTACATCGATCGACGCTCCTAGCGGCCCTAAACCAATACCCAATCCAATACTGCCTCCCTTGATTTCGCCGCCAGCCCCCAAATTTATTCCGCCTCTACCTGAGATTGGGCCGCCAAGCGGAATTGCGGCAACAACGCCAAGGCCGCCACCTGCACTTTTGCCGATTTCAACTCCGATCGGCGATCGCGGTTTTGGTTTTGGCTGCAACAAACTTCCAGTTGGTCGAGCGCTTCCCCTAGGGATTTCAGCATCAATTCCCGCCACATCCGATAAATCCTCTGGCGAGTCAAAGTCTTCTTCCGGATTTGTACCGGAAGAAGTGCCGTATTTCGGAGATAATTTTGCACTGGGAGTTGCCTGAGTTCGAGCCACTTACTGATCTAGACTTATTAGATATAGAATAAGTACAACATATATTTTAAACATATGACGAGCTTCAACAGTGGAAGCGGCAGCCCCTTCTCGGGGATAATAACGCTGGAGGATTGGACGGTCGCACACATTAATTTTTTGAGAATTCAGCAAAGTAATTCCGCAAAAAACCCAAATACTTTGAGATACTTAAATCTCACCACAAATACAGATGGCGCAATGTCCGGAACTTTTTCTTGCCCGTGCACTATGACAGGAGGCACAGCCGGAGCGGTGACAATTATAGCGGCTTCGTACCTAACAGACGTGACTTACACTGCGCCAACGGGTGGAGACTCTTCCGCCGCTAACGAAGTGCAAGCCTTGATAGATGCTGTCAGGCGGCAAAAAGCTTTAGAACTGGACACCACAAAAAATACTAGCAACGCCAATTATTTAAGCTTATCTATAACAATGGGCAGTACGGGCGTAGGCTCCAACAATGCAACGATCAATATTGGATTTAGCGGGCTACCTTGTGACATAACTCAAGCAGCCAACGGCTCGATAAATATTGAAGGGAGAACTTACCTTTTATGAGTACCGCTCGTTTTTCCAAATCCCTTACTAACGTTAGCGCAAATAATATCGTTACGCTCCTCGATTTAACTCAAGAGCTTGCCTATTACGAGCAATTCAAGGCTGACAATATAGTCGATCATTCGATCGTCCTTGAAGACTTGCAGTGTAAGGTAGGATTATTCTCCCTTTTAGAAGCTGACTGGCCCAATGAAAATGCACTCGCTTCTGAATCGGCTATGGAAGCGGCACGAGCAAAAATCCTCAAGGAAGGCCAAAAAATCTATTTAGAACTGTATATAGCCAAAGGTAACGGCCCTTGGGAATTGCAAGGCGAAGAGATTCTCCAAAATAAGAACGGGTTAGAGCAGCCCTGGGCTCTGATGGCCCCTTGGTTTTCGACCAACGAAACAGCCTTGCTAGGAGAAGATTTAAAAATAGGTGTGAAGGTTGCTAACAAAGCCCAAGGAGTTGGCGGCCTTAAAGGAACGGATTATCTTCGCATTTTTGGAACTTGGCGAAAACAAACCAAAATCGAATCTAAAAAAAAAGATGATGGCATAGAGGCTTTGCACGAT
This sequence comes from Microcoleus sp. K1-B1, assembly GCF_036704705.1. NCBI lineage: Bacteria > Bacillati > Cyanobacteriota > Cyanophyceae > Oscillatoriales > Microcoleaceae > Microcoleus > Microcoleus sp. K1-B1. The sequence continues at coordinate 18,110 of NZ_JAUBSH010000122.1, forward strand.
CGCATTTCCGCCCTCGAAACTTTACTGAGCACTTTTGGCGCACCCTCTGCTAGCTTGCCCGGTACAAACGGTTTAGTTCCGGCTCCCCCTGCTGGAGGTGACGAATTTTTGCTCAGGGGCGATCGAGAATGGGAAAATCCCAGCAGATTTGCCACGCCCGCACAAATTACCACAGCAATAAATGATCTAGTCGGTAACACTGTTGCTGACTTAAACACTTTGGCAGAACTGGGCGCGGCCATTGCAAATGACCCTAACTTTGCCGCCTCAGTTGCTACAGCTTTGCTTGATAAAGTTTCCAAAACCAGCACAGAAACAATCGACGGAATTAAAACTTTTACTTCTCGCCTCCAAATACAATCAACCGCCCCTGGCTTTTGGTTGGATGAGTCCGATGCTTCGTATGGAATATTTTTAGTGCTAGCTAGTAATATTTTACAAATACAGCGACGCCCGTCCGGTTTTCTCTCGACTCCCATTATTACCGTGTTGACTATTAATTTAGATACTTTTGTTGTCACTTTGCCTCAGCCCACGTCTACGGTTCAAATTGCAGGGGTTAAAGTGCTAGCAGCAAGAGAGACGGGGTGGTCTGTACCAACCGGAGCCTTAAATAAAGCGGCAGCCTTTAACGCTGATACAGCAACAATTTCGCAACTTTCTCAAAGGTATCTCGCGCTTGAAACCGCCGCCCGCAACCATGGATTAATCGGAGGATAATAATTTATGCAGATTAAAGTAGAAAAAAATGAGATTATTTGGCAATATGACGTTAAATACATCCATGTATTGTTTCCTGACGAATTAGATCAACGCAAATTAATTGTTCACGTCTCACGGCAAATATGGAAAGAGACCGAACTAATCGGATCGGAAGCCTTTGACGATCAACCTCTAGAAATCAACCTCTTTGGAAAGGTTGATCCTTCGATCGCCTCTGCAATTGATTTACTCAAAGAAGGAATAGAGCGAGCTTTACTTGACAAGGCCTTGAAGAAGCATACCGACGCTAGACCCTTTCCCCCCAAGTCAAACAAATAAAATTTTCGTAATCGAACGGTCGTGGGTTCAAATCCCACCATCGGCTTTGGGTTTCCGTAAAGGCTGAAACCCAAAGCGCAC
>NZ_JAUBSH010000123.1:0-18514 GCF_036704705.1 Microcoleus sp. K1-B1
ACACTCCTGTGGATGCCTTTTATGCTTGTAACTCCTCCTAGTTGTAAAAAACCTACACCTGTCAGCGTGCCCGCCCCAGAGGAAGGGACAACCACAAGGGGATTTTCCCTACTGGACTACTTGCAAAAATACCGCTGTCTGCTGATACTCGATGACGTACAAATGATAAATAGCAGCAGACAACTCGCTGGCAATTATAAACCTGGATATGAAGATTACGGCACACTCTTCAGACAGGTAGCAGAATTATCTCACAACAGTTGTTTAGTGTTGCTCAGTTGGGAAAAACCAAGAGAAATCGCCGCATTAGAAGGCACAAACCAGCCGATTCGCTCATTACAACTCAATGGTTTAGGTGCGGCAGTGGGGGAAATTATCAGAGAAAAAGGTTTAAGTGAAGATGCAAAATTGTCAGAACTAATTGAACAATATAGAGGCAATCCCTTGTGGTTAAAAATAGTTGCTACAATGATTCAAGATTTATTTAACGGCAGCCTATCGGAATTTTTGTCTGACGATACACTATTTTTAGGTGATTTAGAATCTTTACTGCATCAGCCATTTAATCGCTTATCCGAGTCAGAAAAACAGGTAATGTCATGGCTAGCGAGTGAAACCGCACCAGTTTCCATCTCAAAAGTGCCAGAGAATCTGCAATTATCTCGATCGCAATTTTTGAAAGTGATGCAATCCTTGAGGCGGCGTTCATTAATTGAAAAAATCCCGGAGGGCGATCGCACATTTTTCACCCTTTGCCCGATCCTAAAAGAGTATGTCAAAACTAACTCTTCCCGCCCAAACATAGAAAAATAAGCCCGATCTCCCTTATAATATCCTTAGTATTGGGAAGCCAAAAACCATGTCACTCACACAAACCCAAGTAACCTATACTGAAGCTCTGGCCAATCTTGATGAACTGTGCGAACAAGTCATCAGCGATCGCGATGCCATCATCATCACCCGCAAAGACGGCGAAAACGTAGCCTTAATTGCCGCTGACGAGTTGGCAAGCTTATTGGAGACATTGCACCTGCTGCGATCGCCCAAAAACGCGGATCGCTTGTTAAGTGCCCTGAAACAGGCAAAAGCCAGAACAGTCAAACCTCAGACTGTCAGCGAATTGCGCCAGGAGTTGGGACTTGTCGAAGAAGCGTAAACAACCGCCACAAGAAACCGCAGAACCGGAGAAAACCCCTGTTCGCGATGCAGTTTTTAACCCTAAATTCCTAGAAGACCTTACCTATTGGGTGGACGTTGACCGCAAAGTTGCCCTCCGACTTTTAAAATTGGTAGAGGCGATCGTGCGCGATCCCTTCACAGGTATCGGCAAACCAGAACCCCTAAAATATTTGGATGCGGGTACGTGGTCGCGAAGGCTTACTCAAGAACATAGAATAGTTTACTTAGTAAGCGAGAATAGAATTGATTTTCTCCAAGCTCGTTATCATTACGAAGATTAGCCCGAAATAATGAATTGGCTTTTCAGTCCTCTTTTAGAGGACTTTCGCTATGAGACGGGGGTTTTCAACCCCCGGCGGACTTGCGGTTTAGCGAAGGGATTTTAGCGGCAAAATGTGCGATTCCTACGGGATAGCTACGCACGCGCGTACTTTTTCCACATCATTCTCTAATATGGAATCCAATCTAACTTATCGAGCCATTCTTCAGCTTCAGTAGTTTCCCAAATAAAATGAATTGTTTCTGCCCATCTGCCGATACTTCCACTTGGACGCACCCAAACTAATCCCCAACTTTGTCCCCCTGCGGCCCAATGTTCCTCCAAATGTCCGGGCCTACTTTTGCGATTATCCGTCACTAATAGTCGTTTAGATGATTCCAAATAAATGAGAATCTCTGGATCTAATGTTCCGAATGGCGGTGCATTTGCGTCGCCCACCCGTAAAATATCTATCTCCGGTTCAAGTTTTAAAACAGCACTTTTGAGCTTAGGTGGCAAATTTTCATCGAGTAAAAAACGAATTTTCACTTCAGGTTAAGTAACTCCTGTTCTCGCTGTGCTTTGATTGCTCTCAAACGCAATGCTAGAGGAGATGGATTAGCCAACCATTCCTGATAGCGTTCTTCCCGCCACTTCGCCAGCCGCAACATATAAGCATCCATCTGCCTCCGATTTTGCAGATAATAAGTTAGCGTCGCGTAAATCTTCTCTAAATTCAAACTTGGTAATTCTTCCAGAATTTGGTCTGGCGAATATCCATCCAAGTAATATTTAATTACATCGTCAATGCCGATGCGATGTCCTTTGATGCGGATGTCATCGGGGTCGAGAAATTCAAAATAGTCTTCTAATTGCATCGGTTTATCTCCGAATACTTAGTTAATCGCATTTTATCATAAATTGAAAAGGGCGATCGACCTTATATAATAGAAACTTGTTACGATCGCCCTTATCCCCCTATCATGCTTCAAATCCGCCGTCGTCCCCCTAGCACCTCAGTCTCCGTACTCTACCTCAGCTACCAAATCGCCGTACCCGACGCCGAACCCCAGCACATCCTCGAAGAAATCGTCTGGGAAAAAGAAGCTGAAGTCGCCCAAAAGCGCGATCGCACCCCGTTAGCAGATCTTCACAAAAAACTCCCGTTTGCACCGCCCATCCGCGACTTTCTTGCCGCCCTTAAAAACGGCAAAACCACACCCGCTATCATCGCCGAAGTTAAAAAAGCTTCCCCTAGCAAAGGCGTAATTCGTGAAGATTTTGACCCCGTGGCGATCGCCCTAGCTTACCAACAAAACGGCGCCAGTTGCATCTCCGTACTCACCGATGAAAAGTTCTTTCAAGGCAGCTTCGACAACCTCGCTAAAATCCGTGCCGCCGTCGATTTACCCTTACTTTGCAAAGAGTTTATTATCTATCCCTACCAAATTTATCTCGCCCGGATTCACGGTGCCGATGCTGTATTGTTAATCGCCGCCATTCTATCTGACAAAGACTTACAATATTTTGTCAAAATTGTCAAGACTTTGGGCATGACAGCTTTAATAGAAGTTCACACTCTCGAAGAACTCGATCGAGTATTAACCCTACAAGGCGTCAGCCTAATCGGCATCAACAACCGCAACCTAGAAGACTTTTCCGTCAGTTTAGAAACCACCAGTCAACTATTAGCCTCCCGCCAAACCGAAATCCAAGCAAAAGGCATCCTCATAGTCAGCGAGTCAGGAATCCACACTCCCGACGACCTCGCTCAAGTTGCCAGCGCCGGAGCTCAGGCCGTTCTGATCGGCGAATCTCTGGTCAAGCAGCCCGATCCGGGTGCAGCTTTAGCCTCCCTTGCCGATCGCCCTCCCAGCCTGTGAAAGGCGAGACCGCTTGACAAAGCACCCTTAATTCTGATAAAAAATGATTAGGTAGGTAAATAATGAGAATTTCTAGCCTGCATCGACTCAAGCGCTACTGTAAAAAAGAAATAGCACTGAAAGCTATATTGCATAGAAATATTTTGCCAGAAAGCAATTAAATCTATTCTGTAAGCCTGTCGATCGCAAGATTTAGCGTGTCCAACGCACCCAGCCCCGAATATTCGATCGGCAAAGCAGGGGTTATTGTACGGTTAGAAAACAAATAAAAAATCGGGCATCTAATGTTCACCGTGATGCCTCATGCAATTGCAATGGGGTATCGGTTCGCTGAGGTATGTTAGCTTTCATGGAGCCAATCCCCCTTCCTTCGTACATTCATTATGAATTGCTACTTCAATTGTTAGAGCGCAAAACGATGTTTGCTGTCAGTCCACAATCGCCGCAGCAGCAACAAGTGCACCAACTTATTATTACACTGCGTAAAGCCCTTGCCATTCAAAAGCAATTAGAACAAAGCTGCGAGCGATCGAACTTAGCGGTAGAACATCGCTGGGCTCTAAATGAAATTAACCACAAGGGAGTTAAAAGTTAAAAAACTTAGAGTATCGACGCGACGTGACGTATCGTATTTGATTTATTCTATATAACTCCCACAGAAAAACTTAGGACAATATCATGGACAACAAATTAATGCTGATGATTCCCGGCCCGACGCCGGTGCCTGAAGCGGCATTGTTAGCGATGGCAAAACACCCGATGGGCCACCGCAGCAAGGAATTTGACGCGATTTTTGCAGAATGTACCGAAAACCTCAAATGGCTGCACCAAACAAAAAGTGACGTGCTGAGTTTAACGGTTTCTGGTACCGGCGCGATGGAAGCTGGGATAATTAATTTCTTGAGTGCGGGCGATCGAGTTTTAGTCGGCACCAACGGCAAATTTGGTGAACGTTGGGCCGAAGTCGCCGAAGCTTACGGTTTAAACGCCGAAATTATTAAAGCTGAGTGGGGCCAACCTTTAGACCCCGAAAACTTCCGCGAAAAACTCGAAGCAGATACAGAGAAGCAAATCAAAGCTGTCATCATCACCCACTCGGAAACCTCCACCGGCGTCCTCAACGACCTCGAAACCATCAACCGCCACGTTAAGGCCCACGGTGAAGCTTTAATTATGGTCGATGCTGTCACTAGCTTAGGCGCTGTCAATATTCCGATGGACGCTTGGGGCATCGATGTCATTGCGTCGGGTTCTCAGAAAGCTTACATGATTCCTCCAGGTTTGGGTTTTGTGGCAGTCAGTCCCAAAGCTTGGGAAGCTTACAAAACTGCGAAACTGCCCCGCTATTATTTGGATTTGGGCAAATATAGCAAAGACGCTGCCAAAAATACCACTCCTTTTACTCCCCCTGTTAATATGTTTTTTGCCCTGCAAGCATCGCTGCAGATGATGAAAACAGAAGGGTTGGAAAATGTTTTCGCGCGGCACAAACGGTTGATGACAACTACTCGCGCTGCTGTAAAAGCTTTAGGTTTACCGTTGTTTGCCGCTGATGATGCGGCCAGCCCTGCGATTACTTCGGTGATGCCGCCAGCATCTGTAGATGCTCAAAAAGTGCGGACTTTGATGAGAAAGAGATTTGACATTGCTCTCGCCGACGGACAAGACCATTTGAAAGGTAAAATCTTCCGAATCGGTCATTTGGGCTTTGTGTGCGATCGCGATATTCTAGCAGCAATTTCCTCTTTAGAAGTCGTGTTGCGAGAATTGGGTCATGAAGGCTACACTCCTGGTGCCGGCGTTGCCGCTGCTGCCAAATTCTTGGCTGAATCCTAATCCAAGTTATTAAAGGATTTTGGATTTTGGATTCTATCTAAAATCTAAAATCCTTTTAATATGCTTCGGATAACCAATCAAAGATTTTATCCAACTGTTCGAGAGTGACTAAACCGTATTGCCACAGAACCATCGGCAAGGAATTCGGGTCTTGATCACGCTGCCGCTGTTTGTTATCGCCGACACGTTCGGCGACAGCAATTGACGCGGGCGAAATTGCCAAATCTTCTTGTAAAAATCGAATTAATCGAGTGTATTTAGCGGGTGCCATGTGATTTCACCTCTAAGTATAGGACACCATTTTCTGATGTGAACCTGATGTTTTGGATGAGTAATAAGCCAGTTTTAAATTTGTCTTGTTACCGTCGATAGCTTTTAAAACGCTATTAGCGGTTGAACTGCCAAACGTAATGCTGAGTGCTACTGTAAAGCTAACCTTTCCCAAAAAGTGAAAGGTTTTGCAATTTTGCTGATGTCGGCCCGATCAACTGGTAATCGCGATCGAACCTAAACTGAATACCTCGGCATCTTTGGAGCGCGAATCAGAATAAATTCTGCTACCTAAAACTACTAAACCAAGTTCAGAGTTTAACTTCATCTGCCGAAATGCAGAATCCGCAAATCTACTTCGGGAAAATTAGTTAGATATTTCGATCAAACCCGAAACTGCTACCAGAAGGTAAGTTTGCCAATTACCGCCAATTAACTTGGCTCGTAGCATATTACTTTAGATAGGTTTAGTAGATTTTGCTCGATCGCCAGAACTTCCAGAGAATTTCTTTTCGTGTTGCTACACCTTGAGGCTGAGTATCGTCTCTCAGGATTGGTAACGAGTCGCTGACTCGTCTCATACCTGCGACCAACCATCTACAGCTTCCGGAAACAAGCTCAAGTCCTGACTGACTGAGATCGACATCGTAGCAAATCTTTCGGTGTTTGTACTGAATCTTACATTAATATTCTAATAGATTTTATCAATTTTTGTAAAGTTTCTAAATTTTCGCCGGTATTCCGAAGGCAGGGGGATCTCTGGGCGAGGGAAACCGGGGGATTGTTTATTGATCGAGGTTTTCGTTAAAAAACTCGATTTCAATACGATCGCCCACTTTGACACCGAGTTCAGCAGCCCGCCCGCCCCGGAGTTCAATAACTCGATCGACAGCAGTATCGGGCCCGTAGGTAGGACAAGGATCTGCAGTACAAGGAGGTGCAGAAACTTCGATCGCCTCAACCACCCCATCTCGCAGAAAAATCATATCCAGAGAAATCTTGCAATTTTTCATCCAAAAATTGACCCGCCGCGCCGGTTTAAACTCAAACAGCATTCCTCTGTCATCCGGCAAAGAAGTTCTGTACATTAAACCCATAGCCTGCTGTTCCACTGTTTTAGCCACCTCGAGTTCGATTGGGCGATCGGCTATCCGAGCTCTAGCAGAAACAGGCAGCAGTTGACCCGATGTTGTCGCCGTCGGAGACTGCGAGGCCAAAATACCAGTAGCACCAGCATTCGCGACAGGTAAAGTCGGCGAACATCCCAGCAAAAATATACTTACTCCAATACCGAGCAAATTAGTTAAATAACTCATAATGATTTTAGATTGTTAACTGTTGACTGTTGACTGTTGACTGTTGACTGCGTTGAGTGATGACAACTGTCAACTGTCAACTGACAACTGTCAACTGACAACTGACTAATGACTGATGACTGATGACTAATGACTTCTTCAAGCTTCCCGCATCACATAGCCAACACCGCGCACCGTCTGAATCAAGCGCTTTTCGCCCTCATCTTCAATTTTGAGCCGCAGATAGCGGATGTAAACCTCAATCACATTCGACTCGCCCAGAAAGTCGTAACCCCAAACATTTTCCAGAATTTGTTCCCGAGTCAGAACCTCGCGGGGATGTTCCATCAAATACTTTAGCAGCTCAAATTCCTTCATCGTCAGGTCGATCGCCCGTCCATTGCGTAAGGCCCGCCTAGAGGCCAAATCCAAAACTAAATCGCCAAACCTCAATTGTTCGTTGCTGCTGTTATCCGGCTGCAAATACAAGCGCACCAACTGCAAAAACTCCTCAGTGCGGTAAGGTTTGAGAAAATAATCATCCGCCCCAGCTTCCAGACAAGCTACGCGATCGTCAACTGTATCACGACCGACCAATAGCAACACCGGCACCCGATTGCCAATACTTCTGAGGTAAGAACACAGTGAGAGTCCCGACTCAGGGCCAAGTATGCGATCGATTACAATCAAAGCTGGCTGCAATTCACGGGCTAAATGTTGGCCTGTGGCGGTATTAGAAGCCACTACCGGTTCGTAGCCGGAGGATTTTAAGTCGAGACTCAAGTGTCCGGCGAGAACTTCGTCTGTTTCAACTAGCAGGACACAGGGATTGCGATCGAGAGTAATTGCAGCCATTGAATTGACCGATGAAGACCATAACTGTTCTAGCACGTTTGAGGGTTGTTGGTTATTGGTTATTGGGTATTGGTTATTGGTTATTGGTTATTGGTTCGTTCCAATGCTTTTGGCGCCATACCGCATACCTCATACCTCATACCCCATACCCAAGTAACAAATAACAAATAACAAATAACAAATAACAAATAACAAATAACAAATTTTAATTATGACTATCATCGTATTCGGCAGTATCAACATCGACCTAGCAGCAAAAACTCCCCGGTTGCCGCAGCCAGGGGAAACTATCATCGGTAGCAATTTTATCACAGCAGGCGGCGGCAAAGGAGCAAATCAAGCCGTCGCCGCCGCCCGTCTCGGCACTTCCACCCACATCATCGGTCGCGTCGGCAACGATAAATTTGCTGAAGAATTATTGACAAATTTACAATCTTATGGTTTAAGTACAGACAATGTATTAATAGACCAAAACACTCATTCAGGAGTGGCAATTATCGCCGTAGACGAGACAGGTCAAAATAATATTATTGTGATTCCGGGGGCGAATAACAATGTCGGTGAAGCCGAGATAGAACGTCTCAAAAAACTGTTAACAGGAGCTACATCTTTGCTGTTACAGTTAGAAATTCCCCTGGAAGTTGTCCAAAAAGCTGCGAAAGCTGCTCGTCAAGCGGGGGTGCGAGTTATTCTCGATCCAGCACCGGCTAGGGCGGATTTGCCACTGGAACTTTATCCGCTAATTGACATTATCACGCCGAATGAAGTGGAAGCCAGCCAGTTAGTCGGTTTTCGGGTGAATGACACGGAAACCGCGATTGTAGCTGCCAAACAGTTGCAGGAGCGCGGCGTCAAGAATGTTATTGTCAAATTGGGCGATCGCGGGGCTGTTGCTGTGACTGCGGAGGAAACGTTTTTTGTACCGGCTTTTGCTGTGGAGGCGATCGACACTGTGGCTGCTGGCGATGCTTTTAACGGCGGGTTAGCCTCTGCATTAGATGCCGGTCTGTCCTTGTCAGAAGCGGTGCGGTGGGGCGCAGCAGCGGGCGCTCTGTGCACAACTAAAGTGGGTGCTCAAGGTGCTATGTGCGATCGGGCAACTTTTGATAAATTTTTGCAGAATTTAACTTGAATTTGTCAGGTGCGTTAGTTGAATTTGTCAGGTGCGCCTTCCGCACCCTACTTTGACTTGTAAAGCTAATTCGCCGCTGGTTTGCATCATCTCTGTCTGTCCTGTAGTCTACGGGGAGATAAAGAAGATATTGCCTGTAGGGACACAACTTTGTTCATTTGTGTCAACTTAACGTTAAACCGATAGTCCGACAGGGGTTGAAACCCCTGCCTCAAAGCTAAAGTCCTCTCAAGAGGACTGATATCAAATCCGTTAGCATCGGAATTATTCATCTCTCTGTTCTCTTCCTCTGCGTTCTCTGCGTACTCTGCGGTTTAATCATTCCAATCCAACCGGAATTGATATGAGAATAAAAATTTTTAAACTCATTAGTCCTCTTCAGAGGACTTTAGCTATTAGACAGGGAATTCATTCCCTGGCGGACTGGCGGACTACCGGGTGGGCCGGCTGACAGCTTAATTTGACACCTATGAACACTGTTGTGTCCTTCATAACTTTAACTACTTTAGCTTTAACCCTTCGGCCGCTGAATAATTGTTTCAACTACCCGCCGCTTGACTTTTGGATCGATACCAATCAGCCGCACATATTCGCCGCCGTGTTCCGCCAAACAAGTTTCTAAAGATGCAACCACATCTTTTTCTTGTTCAGTTTTAATCGTCGCGCAACTTTGCCAAGAACCAGTTTTAAATCGGCGATTATCTGCATATTCCATGCCTATTTTGCAGCCTCTTGCTAATAACTGCTTTATTTGTTCCAATACCTCGGAACTCAGCCGCGCCGCATGACCGTTACCCGCTTCAGAGCTTGGCTCGACGTAAGCCTTATAATATTTGGATGACGGGTCGTTTAATTCACTTTGCGTGGGCGCAGCAGCAGGGGCATTGGGGGTTCCTTGAACGTTAAAAAGCCGCGATTGGTTGTATTCATCTACTAAGCGCATTTCCTTAATCCGCTTTTGTTGGCCCACCATCAAACTGCCCATTTCTAATAAATGAGCGAGGCTGAAATTCGGGTTATGGAAATCTGGCGCTGCTTCTAAAGTGTTTACCAAACGCTTGGAAACTCGCTCGATTCCTACTTTGTGAATGAATTCGCGGATTTGTTCGTCGTAAATGCGCGATCGCAAAGCGCTAAAAAAGTCGATCGCCTGATCGGCAAAATTATCCACTAACGCCACAATATCGGTTTTTGACAATTTGTCCGACTCAAAAATTCCCCCAACAATGCCAATTTTATCATCCCGGCTGGGTTCCCAATAAAACTTTTCCATCCGCCCGTCGCGAATCAGCGGCGCGTACAGCGTAGAAAAATCATTTCCGGTGACAATAATCGGCACTCGGTGCAGTGGCGTACTGTCATAACTTCCCGGTAACTGCACGTTAGTTGGATTATCAGCAATATTCATCAGAGTCGCATTGACCATCTGAGTATTGACAGTATATTGAGTAGTAGTATCGAACCTTCCCGCACCGGCATCCAAATCGTTAATAAAGATGGCGCACATCTCGCCCCGCACCCTAATTTGCTCCGCAGCTTCCCGGTAGCGCAAGCGAATTAAACGCGCCGGATCTCCTGCATCCGGGCTTTCTAATTCCCCACCAGATATCATCACCGGTTCAAAGCCCATTCGCCGAAAAACCAGTTCGGTTTGAAAAGTTTTGCCTTCTCCTTTGCGGCCGTGAATTCCCAAAATTAGGGGAACTCTTACCCCTGGTAAATTTAAAAAGTTCTTAGTGACGTGCACCGCAACTTTATCGAGAAAGTTAGGAGAAATGTAATAACTCATCAGTAGATTTGTGAGGGATTAATTGTTGTTACTGTTATGATTTTATGACAAAACTAACAGCCTGCACCGCTAACCTGGATTTTTACCGTACAATCGAGGTCTGCATATTATGTGTTAAGGAGCGATTCGTGAGTCCAGAAACCTTATTAAAAGAACCAAGCGTGCAAGCCGAAGCCAGTCTCTTCAGTTCTGAGAGCTTCGACAGCTATGTAATGACAACTTACGGGCGTTTTGCGATCGCCCTAGAACGGGGCCTCGGCTGCCGCGTTTGGGATACCGAGGGCCGCGAATATCTCGATTTTGTGGCGGGTATTGCTACCTGCACTCTGGGACACGCGCACCCGGCAATGATTGCAGCGGTAACTCAGCAAATTCAGACCCTACACCACGTTTCTAACCTTTATTACATCCCCCTACAGGGCGAGCTGGCGAAGTGGCTTGTAGACCATTCTTGCGCTGACAGAGCCTTTTTTTGCAACTCCGGCGCGGAAGCTAATGAAGCGGCCATTAAACTCGCCCGCAAATACGCCCACGAAAAATTAAATATCTCGAATCCGACAATCATTACCGCTGTTGCGAGTTTCCACGGGCGGACTTTGGCGACAATTACGGCAACGGGACAGCCTAAATACCAGAAGGGTTTTAGCCCCTTGGTGCCCGGATTTCACTACGTGCCCTACAACGATATTAGTGCGATCGAAAGTGCGATCGAGCAACTCGACAAAGACGAACGCCAAGTAGCTGCAATTATGCTGGAAGCGCTGCAAGGCGAAGGCGGAGTTCGCCCCGGAGATATCGCCTACTTCCAGCGAATTCGGGAAATTTGCGACGAAAAAGGTATTTTGCTGATTCTCGACGAAGTGCAAGTCGGGATGGGACGCAGTGGCAAATACTGGGGCTACGAAAACCTCGGCATTGAACCGGATATCTTTACATCTGCGAAAGGGTTAGGTGGCGGTATCCCGATCGGCGCTATGCTGTGCAAATCTGACTGCGATGTATTTGAACCGGGAAGTCACGCCAGCACTTTCGGCGGCAATCCTTTTGCTTGCGCTGTAGCTTTGTGCGTGTGCCAAACTTTAGAACGGGAAAACCTTCTAGAAAACGTGCAGCAGCGCGGTGAACAGTTGAAAGCAGGGCTCAACAAGTTGGCGGCCGAATATCCGCATTTAATTGCCGAAGTGCGCGGCTGGGGTTTGATTGTCGGGATGGAATTGCAAGCTGACATCGAACTTACATCCGCTGATATCGTCAAATCTGCCATCGCCGCAGGAGTGTTGTTGGTTCCCGCAGGGCCGAAAGTGCTGAGATTTGTCCCGCCGCTGATTGTCACTGCAGCTGAAGTCGATCGAGCTCTGCAGGCAGTGGAATCAGCGCTGCGCTCTCAAGCGGTACAGTAGAATCTACGAAGTTGATTTTTGTTAGCTGTAGCGCTGCAACTCGCGCCATATCCTAGATAACTCACTTACTCCAGGACACACTCTTCCTCAGAAACCGGGTTTCTTTCGAGATTTCTCGTTACTAAGGATCGCGAATTAAATAATTTACACTCTTGAAAGTGGGGAGTAGGGGTTGGGCTTATAGCCCGCCCTTTCTGGAGGGGCTATAAGAGCCCATCCCACAATAACCATCACGCATTGTAAGTTATTTAATTCTCATTCCTAAACCCCATAGTTTCCCAGAAACCGGGTTTCTTAGCGTAAGTCCGATCGGGGTAAAAGTAAACCCGTCCCGCTGCAAGTCTGTCGGGGCGGGTTTGTCAAGTTTAGAAATGTCGGTGAAACCTGCGCTGACAGACTGACGGCGCCTTTAACCAGGATTTTACTCAAGAGCAACGCGCAAAATCGTACTATTAGCCATTGTAGGTGCTAGTTTCGCTATGTGAGTGTCTGTTGGGACTTGTGAATCCTGGTTTAACTATTTCGCGCCCTTCCCACTAAACCGACTACCGTTATAGTGGGAAGGGCGGGTGACGACTATTGCATCCTCAAGTAATTTTGGCGATCGCTTTCAAGAGAGAAAATATGTAATCCTCGTCACAAAATTTTTTCGTAATGCTTTGCTCATCAACTGTATATTGTGAGAGAATAGAAGAACCAAGGAGGTGATGTTGATTGCTACACAAGGCTATCCAAGTTCGTTTCTATCCTACCCAAAATCAACAAATACAAGTAGCTTCAACTTTTGGGGGTGCGCGTTGGTGGTCTAATTATGGTCAAAATAAATCAATTGAAGTTTATAAAAAAACTGGTAAAGGACTTGGCTGTTCCGGGCTCAACACACTTTTACCTGCTCTCAAAAAAATCGATAAAAGTGGATGGTTAGGTGAGTTTTACAGCAAATTTTGGCAAGTTACTACGCTCAAATTAACCAATGCCTACAACTTTTTTGGTAATGAATTGGGTGGGTTTTATAAGTTCCCATCTCAAGATAAAAAACAGTTATTTCAGTCTCCTCAAAACGTGAAATTTGTAGCGGTTGCTAGGATGTTCCGGTATAGGGAAATAACTAAACCAAAAATAAATAGATATAGATTAAGTGAGGGTAAAATTCATAATTCAATTATTAGTAAAAAAGATTCAGGGAAATATAGCAATCCTCAATCAATTGTAAAAATATGTAGGGGTAGTGCCCCCGTGCCTACCCCAGCCAAGGCGGGGCAACCAGGGAGGGTTTGCCCCTACAATAATTACACAAATCATTTAGGATTGCTATATCTGGCATCTATACTGACTGAAATAAAAGCTGAGAACCAGACAACAAAAGAAGGTAGGATTGCGGGCCTTGATTTAGTATTGAAATACTTTGCTATTGTCCCCGATGATGAAAAAGTATCTAAATATGACTTTAATGCTAAGCATTTTGCCAAGCGCGAGAAGAACTTGAAGGGTAAGCAGCAAAAGTTAACAGACCAGCAGAAAAGAAGTAATTCTGAATACAAATATATAAAAGGTGTGGCTAAGGTATGCGAACGGTTTAGGGAATTGTGGTCAGATTTTATTGTAGGTAAACTTAGTTATAAGTTGGTCAGCGATCGCCTCGCGGTCATAGTAGAAAAGTTTTATTTCTGGGACAGGATTCGCAATCAAAATTTGTTCAAAGCAAGATCAGAGGAGGTTTTGAGAAGTTTTACCAACTTCTTAGCCTACAAGTTCGATCGCAAAGGCGGGAACTTAGTTGAGATTGATAGAGGGTTTTCCAGTTCCAAAATCGGTTCTAATTGTTTCCATCAAATGACCGAGATGCCATTAGATATGAGGGAAGGGACTTGTCCTCACTGTGCTACCGATCGCGATCGGGAGGGGAACGCAGCGATAAAGATGAAAGCAGAAGCTATCAAAATACTAAAGGCGGAAGGTTCAGCCGTTTCTGCTTTAGGATGCGAGGTAAGACCAAAGCTGGGACGAAAGTCTCCGCTAAGGCACTCGCCTATGAGTACAGAAGCCCCTACTATATTCGGTACTACGATTTAGGGGTGGGTAGTTCACTTGGTTGCACAGAATCAGCGCTCCTATGGTTAATAGTTTGGCGGAATGCACGATGGACGAACAGCGTCGCAAAACTGATGTTAATATGCTCCAAGCGCTGCTGGAAAATCCTGGGGACTCAGGAATAGATTTGATTTTGAGGACGAACCCAAAGTCGATCGACTTTGGGTTCGTGCAAACGCTTTATTTGGAAGAAGTGGTACTGACGCGAGAAAGCTTGCTGAAAGCTGCAAAATTTTTCCAAAGGGCGATCGCACCCTTAGAGTCTGCAAAAGGGAATTATAAATTGCCCGCAACCGGGGCAGCATATCTGGCTTTTTTAGCAGAAGTATTGCAAGCAGTGGCGCGCGGTGCTGATTCGCAGCACCTGTACTCACTGCTGAGAAACAATTTAGACAAACTCGACCAGAATTTCGCAGAACTGCTGCGCCACTGGGCTAATTTGGTGTTCTCTGCTGCCAAAGAATCGGAGACTAGGCGCATTGCAGCCTTAATCGGCAATCTGAGCAACAAAATTGGGCGGTTTCCCCTCGGCAGCAAAGCTCATAACTTGGAAATCGAAATTGCAGGTTACGAAACAGTTGCTAAGGTGTTTACCCGCAAAGACTTTCCCCAAGAATGGGCGGTGATGCAAAACAATCTGGGCAACGCTTACACCGATCGTCCCAAAGGTGATAAGGCTCAAAATATCGAACAGGCGATCGCTTGCTTTGAAAATGCCCTACAAGTACGCACTCCCGAACAGTACCCGGAACAGTGGGCGACGCTGCAAAACAATCTGGGCAACGCTTACAGCGAGCGTCTCAGGGGAGATCCGGCAGACAATCTAGAACACGCGATCGCCTGCTATCAAAACGCGCTGCTAGTTCGCAGCCGCGAGGCTTTCGGCCAAGAGTGGGCGAGCACTCAAAACAATCTCGGCCGTGCTTACAGTCGGCGGCTGCGGGGCAACCGATCTGAAAATCTGGAACTGGCAGTCGCTTGCTACCACAATGCTTTGCAAGTCTACAACCGCAAGGTGTTTCCCCGGCGTTGGGCTACAACTCAAAATAATTTGGCAAATGCTTACTGCGAGTTGCTGCGGGGCAACCGAGCTGAAAATCTCGAATACGCGGTTACGTGCTATCAGAGAGCTTTGCAGGTGCGGACTCGGGAAGCTTTTCCGCAGCAGTGGGCGACGACTCAAAGGAATTTGGGCCGGGTGTTTGTCGATCGCATTAAAGGCGATCCGGTGGAAAATTTGGAAATGGCGATCGTCTGCTATCAAAATGCTTTACAAGTCTACACCCGCATCAAATTTCCGGAAGCCTGGGCTTCGATCCAAACTTACCTCGGTAGGATCTACAGTCGGCGGGTGAAAGGGGAAAAAGCCGAAAATATGGAAATGGCGATCGCCTGCTATCAAAATGCTTTGCTGTTTTGCAACCGCCAAAAATCTCCAGAACGCTGGGCAATGCTGTGTGCCTACCTCGGCCGCGCTTTCTGCGAACACGTGAAAGGGGAAAAAAACCGCAACCTCAAAAGCGCGATCGCCTGCTATCAAAATGCGGGCGAAGTCTACACCAGGCAGGCATATCCCAACCGCTGGGCCATGCTGCAAATTTATCTCGGCAGGGCTTATTCGCAACTGACTGAGGCGGAAAACTTGTCCCACATGGAAAGCGCGATCGGCTGCTATCACAGCGCCACCCAAGTCTACACTCGCGAAACCTATCCCCACCGCTGGGCTGAAATTTTATTTTATTTGGGTCAAGCTTACAGAGTTCGAGGCGACTTGCTTCGCGCCTATGGGGTTTTTACTGCTGCTGTTGATACTGTGGAATTCCTGCGTTGCGAAGTTGGCGTTGATACAGTCGATTTTGGCGATCAGACGAGTACCCCAAAAGTCAAATTAACCCGCACCTGGGCTGGACTCTATAAATGCCTGGTGCAAGTTTGCCTGGAACTCGGCGCCAGCCAACCTGAATATTACGCTAAGGCTTTGGAATACGCCGAACGCCACAAAAATCGGAATTTGGTAGAACTGCTGGTTAAATGCCACTTGACTCCGAAAGCCGAAATTCCTGCAGCGGTGCGAAGCGAGTTGGAGTCGCTGCAACTGGAAATAGCGGGGGAACAGCGGCACCAAGAACAGGGAGAACCTGAGCCCAACACAACTTTGATTTCTGAGGGCGATAGCCAAGGTTTGAACAGCGGTTCTCTGCTGCCAAACTCGGACTTCATGCACTTAAATCAATTGTGGAAGCAGTTTGATAGGTTGATTGCGCGGGAGGTGCAGGCAAACGATCCTTTCTTCAGCCTAGCTCACAAAGTTGAACCGATCGCCTTCGAGCAAATTCGCCAATTGTTGCCTGATGACAATTGCGCTGCTGTGGTGTGGGCGAGTTTGGGGGAGTTGCTGGTTGCTTTTGTGGTGGTAAAGAGTGCACAATATCCCGCCGTTCACCTGTGTTCGTCGGAAAATGCTTTGGCTGCCGAAAGTTGGGGCCAGGAGTACCTCACCGCTTATTCTGAACAAAAAGGTCGCTGGATCAATCATCTCCAGACTCGCCTCAAACGCTTGGCTACGATGCTGGAAATTGATCGAGTGGTGGCGCTGATTCCCGATAATTGCGATCGGCTGATTTTTGTGCCGCACCGATTTTTGCACGCTTTGCCACTCCACGCTTTGCCTCTGGCTGCGAGAGACGGGTTTGAGGACGGTGGGGGAATTTTTAGGTCTGGGTGGAGCGATCGCAGCGGTTTTGATGTGGAAACCTACAGCCTTTCGGATTTTTCTCAAAGTTCGTCTTTTGGCGACGTTGCAGCGCCTGCTGCTTATTTGATCGATCGATTTCCCGGAGGAATTCGCTATGCTCCTAGCTGTCAGCTATTGTTGTTGAGACAAAGTGCACACGGAGCGGCTATTGGTCGGTACAGACCGGGTTTGCAGCAGCTTTTGGCAATTCCAACTTTCACCAGAGATGCGTTCTACAGCAACATTGAAATCGGCAAGATTTCCCAGTATTTTGCCAGTACAGAAGTTGTGCGCCATAAGCCGGCAATTAAAGAGGCTTTTTCCCCAGAAATGTCGGCGAATAATGGGGATTTGCCCCAGGAAATAGGGCAGTTGCAGCAGAAAAAATGCGCTCATTTTGCTTGTTTGAGTTTGCTTAATTTGGCTTGGCCTCTGAAATCCGCAGTGTTTTTGAGGAATGATTCTCTGAGTTTGGAGGAAATTTTTAATCTGGATTTTAGACAATATTTTTTAGTTACTTTATCGGGTTGCGAAATTGCCGCTGGCGGAGTTAGCGGTGCTGGAGGAGATTTTGTGGGTTTGTCGGCGGGTTTGTTGTATGCTGGCACGTCTAGTGTGGTTAGCAGTCTTTGGAAGGTGAACGATGTTTCTACGCTGCTGCTGACTAGCAAGTTTTATGAAAATCTGGGACGGTTTTCTCGGTTGCAGGTGGGAGATGTGGCGATCGCGCTGGGGGACGCTCAAAGGTGGCTGCGGGATTTGACTAGCGAGGAATTGGAGGTGTTGCTGGCGGATTTTCAACCTCAAATTTCGCAAATGTTCGATCGGCTTTCTCAAAGTTCTCGCCTGATTGCGGAGGCTTCTTTGCAGCAAATTCGCAACCGCAAACCCTATCCTTTTGCTAATCCTTATTATTGGGCGGCTTTTACGGCGGCTGGGGTTTAGTCATTAGTGATTAGTCATTAGTCATCAGTCATCAGTCATTAGTCATCAGTCAACAGTCATCAGTCAACCATTACTCACAAGTTAAGCTAAAAGCACTATTGTCAATGAGTAAAATTACTCATCTTTTACCTGTTGACCCAATTAAAATATGACTCCATTTGTTCATTCGTTATTGAAAAAAAATTGTTCGGGACTTCTTTGAGTTCCAGGGAAAGGAGAAATAATTAGCCTGACATGAGGTTTTCGCTGTCGCTTAACAATCCCTAAATCTTGATTTTTATCGGCGGCAAAATACTTAACTAAGTCCGAAGCTAATCCTTTTTGATAGGCAACAGAGAAATGATACATACCCCGATAAATCATTTCTAATGAAATCCGTTCAATTGGTACTCCTAATTCATCGGCAACTGCATCTCCTAAATCTACTAAAACCGCATAAAATAGCCAAGTCCCCCAGATTTGGAGCTTGATTCCGTTTAATGAACCTGTCCATAAATAGCTGAGATTTAATAATCTTTTTACTGTACAAAATGCCTCTTCAATTCGCCAGCGTCTTTGATATAAATCTGCTACTACATAAGGGGGAAATATTTCAGGTTCTCGGACACTTGTCAGATAAGAACGCCAGGAACTCTTAGAGCGAATCTGTACTAATCTTATAGTCAAAGCTGGTGTCTTTTTTGTCCCTGCACCTATTTTAATTATCTGGTCTTTGATATCATAGGTATTTGTTAATACCCGCTCTACCTGATAAGATGCACCTTTCTTGATTCGAGTGATAAATCCAATTTCTTTAGAAATGAGTTTTGACCAAAAAGCGAAGTGATAGAAGCCTCTGTCCAATAA
>NZ_JAUBSH010000124.1:0-18373 GCF_036704705.1 Microcoleus sp. K1-B1
ACAGTCAACAGTCAACAGTCAACAGTCAACAGTCAACAGTCAACAGTCAACAGTCAACAGTCAACAGTCAACAGTCATTCCGGTGCAACCGGAATTGATATAATCTAAAATCTAAAATGGTATGAACTATTTGGGCAATGCAAAATCAGTTCAGGCGTTAACGGTTTACGAGGTGTGGCGCGATCGCTTCCTCCGAGATCGGCTGCGCCCTGCTGTCGGAATTGCCATCTTTTTTGCCTTGACAATAACGGTCTATTTTCTGGGCGAAAGATTTTTCGCACGCCAGGAGTTTAAAAGTGTTTATTTGTACACTAGCGCTGCTGTAGAATTGGGTTTGTTGACCTGTTTTGTGTTGCAAAAAACCTCCTTCGGACAGCGCTATCCCGGTTTGCTATTTTTGGGTTTTTCGTGGTCGCTGACGGTGGTTGTACAGCTTGGGCTAGCTGTAGCACAAGCCGGGGAATTACCAGTTTTTACCTGGAGTTTAGCGTTTCTGATCCAAGCTACGCTGATGCCCGTCCGCTGGCGCCTCCACCTGATTTCTCAACTCGGCGTTTTGTTTTGCCACGTCGGGATAAATTTGGTTTTAAATCTAAGTTTTGCTAAGTATACTCCTTTTAAGTTGACCGGGTTGTACTTATATTTGTTTTGGTTTTGTTTGATTTGCGATTTGTCGGTTTATTGGTACGAATGTCTGCAACGGAAAGAGTTTAGTACCAGGCGTGAGTTGGAATCTGCTTACGAGCAGTTGGAGGCGGCGGAGGCGAAGTACCGCAGCATTTTTGAGAATGCGGGCGAGGGGATTTTTCAAAGCACTCCCGATGGCCGTTATATTACTGCAAATCCAGCTTTGGCGCGGATTTACGGCTGCGATTCCCCGGAAGAAGTGACGGCAAAGTTTACTGATATCGAGCGGCAGTTGTACGTCGATCCGGCTCGCAGGAATGAGTTTTTGCGATCGATCGAGGAAAGCGGCACTGTATCGGATTTTGAATCTAAAATTTACCGCTCAGACGGCAGTATTGTCTGGATTTCTGAGAAGGCGCGGGCGGTACGGGACAGCAGCGGCGCCGTGCTTTATTATGAGGGTTTAATTGAGGATATCACGCAGCGCAAACAGGCACAAGAATCGCTGCGGCTGTTTATCCACGCTCTTTCTCACGACTTGCGAAACCCGGTAGCGGGAATGTTAATGGTGCTGAAAAATTGGCAAACGAAAACCGGGGATTCGATCGCAATTCCCCGTTCTATTTTGGAGCGGATGATTCAAGGTAGCGAACAGCAATTGCGCTTGATAAATTCGCTGTTGGAAGTTCACGCTGGGGAATTGCGCGGTTTGGTTTTGCACTGCGAATCGGTTGATTTGAGGGCGATAGTTGAAGCTGCTGCGACAGATTTAGAGCCTTTAATGAAGGAGGGTAAAGCTACTTTTAAAAATTTGGTACCGGATGATTTGCCAGCCGTGAATGCTGACAAAACTCAGTTGTGGCGTGTTTTCTCTAATTTAATTGCTAATGCTTTGAAACACAATTTTCCGGGACTTAATTTAACAGTTTCGGCTCAAGTAATCAATGCGGAAAAATTAACTATAAATCAAAGCACAGCAAAACAAAACATCGACAAATTACCGATTACCAATCCACAATCCCCCATTACCAATCCCCAATCACCAATCCCCAATCCCGGAAGTAGGATGATTTACTGTACCGTGGAAGATGACGGGGCGGGAATATTGCCGGAACAGTGCGAACATCTTTTTGACCTTTACGTTAGGGGTGATCAATCCCGACACTCGGTTGGTTTGGGTTTGGGTCTATATCTTTGTCGGCAAATTATTGGTGCTCACGGTGGCCAAATTGGGGTAATTAGCACTCCCGGTGCTGGGGCAAGTTTTTGGTTTACTTTGCCGCTGGCTGAGAATTTCGGGTGATTTTTTGGTATTTTTAATTACATTTTATCTAGCAATTGTGCCAGATATTTAGAACGTTATTAATTGCTGAAACCCTTGCGAAATATGCTTCTTCGTTCTGCCGTGGCTATAATTGTGTTGTGCCGTCGCCGGTGCTTTTTGAGTCGTTCAAGCCAAATCTGTCGATCGGACTATTTCGATCGGACTATTGATATTAACTTAAAACCGTGGTATAGTTACCGAAATGTTTTTCAAGGAAAAATAAATTTCCGATCTTCACATTTTCTTTAGAAACATCATTTAATCTAGAAAATCTCTAAAACTAGATAAAAAATATGCAATTTATGTTGATCGAGCAAAGCTCAGAAAATACAGCTAAAGACGATGCAGCTAAGTACGACTCAGCTAAATATAACGAGCGGTCGTTCTCAACTTTAATTCGGGCGCTGCGTCTTTCCCAAGGTTACTTTTCTTTCGTTTTAGTCAACTGCAACTCGCTGGCTTTGCGGCAGGAAATAGTCGATCGACTGCAAGTAAATTGTCCCGTGAAACCGCGGCAACTGTTTTTGCCCAAATCGGCGACAACTCTCTACACGACAATCGCAGCGGAAATAGACGGGGAACAGCCTCCAGCTTTAATGCTCATCGGTTTGGAATCAGTGGAGGCGATCGATCGATTGCTCGTTTCTACCAACCTATTATGCAGCGAATTCAGCAAAAAATTTTCGTTTCCCCTCGTCTTTTGGGTGACGGATGAACTTCTGAGAAAAATCATTCGCATCGCCCCGGATTTATACAATCGGATGACGACAATTAGATTTATCAGTAATTAGTAATCAGCCGATCGATTTTAGATTTTAGATTTTAGATTTTAGATTTTAGATTTTTAACAGTCAACAGTCAACAGTCAACACTCAACACTCAACACTCAACACTCAACAGTCAACTGTTAAATTCCGCTTCCCAAATCAGGACTAATTCTCGCGCCGCTGCAGTTCCCTCAGCAGGAAAACTTGCCAAAAAGTCTTTATCAGCCCCCACGTCGTAAGGCCCTTCCTTAAACTCCAAAATCACAGTATCCTGTGTCAAAGCTACTAACGTGTGAATAGTGCCCTCTGGCAGTTCGACAGCGCGAGTCGGGCCGGCCGCGCTGACTCGCAAGGATTGCAGGATTTGACCGTTTTCGTTCAAAATAACAATACCGACTTCTCCTTGAATCACCACAAAAAACTCAAAACCGTTAACAGCAGGCGGGCGCAGGTGTTGGTGAGGGCGGACGTAAGTACCCGGTTGCAGCACGTTGACAAACCGTTGGACTTTTTCAGACAAATCATGGAAATTGTAGTTTTGTCGCTGGCGGGGACTGCGGCGGGAGGAAGCGGCAACTTCGTCTAGCAATTCTTGCGTCAGCAATTTGATCGGAGGGGACTGCACAACAGATATCCTGTATTTAATAGTTTGTGAACAAATGGGCTAGTCTGGGATCATCGTTATCAGCATCTCTTGACACATGGAAATCGCAACTCAGGTGCGTATCACTAAGGCAATGCGTTTGTCAAGTATCTTTAGAAAAAGTATTAGCCCGATCGCCCTTTTGACTATTCTAGTCTGCGCCAGTAGCGTTTCTGCCTCTGAACCGAGGGTGGCACTGTTGGTTCAGCAGGAATTCTCACAGCAGCAACTTAAAGAAGAAATTCGCGATCGAGTTCAAGAAGAAGTTGACATTGCTTTCGGGCGCACGGCGGTACTGCTTAACGGGCTGGTAATTGCCCTAACTTTGTTTCCGACAGCAGCCGGAGTCGGGGTTTGGTTTCTGTTGAGCAAATTGTCCAAGCAGACAACAATTGCTCGCCAAGAAATTGAAAGTCTCCATTACGATACAATCTCTCAATTAAAACTATTAATTTCCGACGCTGAAACTATCTTAGGCGAAATTCAACACCAAAGTCACCCGGCAGAGGCAGAAACAGACCTTTTATTCCCCGATGCCCAAATTCAAGAATTTGCTCCTGTTAACTATGGCAATTACCAAAAGTTATTGACTGCCGGCGACTATGCTAAACAGGGAGATGCTTGTTTCTTTGAAAACCGTTATCAAGATGCGATCGCGGCTTACGATCAGGCCCTGAAAATTCAGCCGGATTTAGCCGATACTTGGAATAACCGAGGAGTAGTGCTGACGAGAATGCAGCGGTATCCAGAGGCGATCGCTTCTTACGAACAAGCTACTACAATTCGTCCGAATTATCCCGATGCTTGGAACAATCGAGGCGTGGTATTGTTGGAGTTGCAGAAGTACCAGGAGGCGATCGGCTGTTACGAACAAGCAATTCAAGCCAAACCCGATTATGCCGATGCTTGGAACAACCGAGGCGTTGCATTTTCCAAAATGCAGGAGTACGAGCAAGCAGTAATTTCTTACAATCAAGCCCTACAAATTAAAAATGATTATACTGACGCTTGGAACAATCGAGGCGTTGCACTCTCCAAATTGCAAAAATACGAAGCTGCGATCGCTTCCTACGACAATGCTGCTAAAATCCGGCCTGACTTTTACAGAATTTGGTACAACAAAGCCCGATGTTATGCCCTACAAGGTAAAATTGAATTAGCCATTGAAAATTTAAAGCGCGCCCTCAATCTCAATCCGAATGTGTGTAAAGAGTTGGCAAAAAGTGAAGCTGATTTGGAGAAGATTCGCGAACACGACGCATTCAAGCAGTTGATTAATTGAGCGGAACTAAGGAAATGAGTGGGAAAATACATACAGCAATACGGTTCAGTTAAAACTGTTTCTTCCCCGGAGATCCCCCTAAATCCCCCTTAAGAAGGGGGACTTTGAGTAAGTTCTTGTCCCCCCCTTCTTAAGGGGGGCTAGGGGGGATCGGGCTTAACTGAACCGTATTGCTTCATAAACCGGGAATCTCCTTTAAGTGGTCAAAAGCGAGTGAAACGAAGCTATTGGCTTTCTGTTCGGGCAGTTGTACATTCGGTTATACAGCAAGGTTTATTTGTGCCTACCTACTTATAGCAAATCCGTTAGCATCGGAATAGTAAATTCGAGTTGACTGTTCACTGTCAACAGTCAACAGTCAACAGTCAACAGTCAACATCATTCCGGTGTTACCGGAAATGATATTACTTCTGTTTGATTACAACCAAAGTAATGTCATCAAATACTTTTTGTTCCCCGATGTATCGCCGCACGTCGTCAATCACAGCTTGCTTAATTTCTGCTGCTGACAGTTCCCTGTTAAGGACAACAACTTCAATCAATGGCTCGATACCGTATTGATTTTTATTCATATCAAAAGCTTCGGTAATTCCATCTGTGTAGAGTATGACAACATCCCCCGAATTCAACTGTATTTCAGTAGAAGCAATGAAATCGGCAATATCTGCTTCCAAGGCGATGGGAAATCCTAACTCGATGGTATCAATCCGCTCTACTTCGCCGCCGTCACGCACGACAATCACCTCTTCGTGCTGTCCGCTCAAATGCAGGGTGTTGTCCCGATATTCTAGCAAAGAAAGGCTCATATTTTTACCGGAATCCATGCGCTCTACGTTGTCAAAAAGCGTTTGGTTGACTGTCTGTAATAATTTAACGGGGTCGGTTTCCTTGTGAACTAGCAAAGTGCGAATTGCTGTTTGCGCCATAATCATTAACACGCCACTTTCTAAACCGTGTCCCGTCACGTCGCCGATGCCAATGGTGGCTTTACCCCCGTGATTTAGTACGTCGTAGTAGTCACCGCCAACTTCATCAGCAGGTTCCATGAATCCAGCTATTTCTAGCCCTTCTATGGACTCTAATTCCTGCTGTTTAGGCAAAATCATTTGTTGCAGGCGGCGGGTTACGTCTAGTTCGGCACTCATGCGAAGGTTTTCTACTTTTAGCCGTTCGTTCAAAACCAATATTTCTTTATTAGCTTGGGCTAATTGTGCGGTGCGATCTTCTACTTTTTGTTCTAGGGTTTGATAAAGTTGGGCATTTTCTAGGGAAATAGCAGCTTGGGCAGAAATTATGCTCAATACTGCTAATCTGTCTGCTGTAAAAGCGCCAGTTGCGAGATTGTTTTCTAGATACAAAATGCCGATGAGTTTGCCTTGATTGATGATGGGGGCGCACAAGACTGATTTGGGTTGATTAATTGCAATATAAGGCTCTGCGGTAAAGGTTCCTTCGCGGACGGCATCGTTTAAAACTACATCTGACTGAGTTCTTGCGACATAATTGATAATAGATGTCGGGAGATTCAGACTGTTATTAACAGCAAGAGATTGCAGGACTTGGACGGAACCGTCAACGTCTCCTGCCGCTTCAATTCTGAGTTCGCCCCTGCTGTTTAGCAAGATGAGAAAACCTTTTTGAGCTCCGGCATTTTCAATTGTAAGTTTAATTAAGTTTGACAGTAACGATGCTAATACTACTTCGCCGGATATTGCTTGCGATGCTTTGATTACTGTGGTAAAATCCAGCATAAACGAGCTGCTGCTGCCTGTCGAGGTTGGCGGAAGGGATGTGGTTATGGCAGAAAGGTTTGTACCTGTTGATGTTTGTCTCAGCAATAGCTGCGGATAGCGGGTATCTAAGTCTTTAACTTTGGCCGATGCACCCCAGCGGAGATAGCAATAGCGAGCTTTTTGCAAGTATGTTTTAGCAATCAGAGTTTTATTTTTAGATATGTAAAACTTAGCAGCTAGTTCGTAGGAGAGGGCTTCTTCATTAAGATATTCGTTTTCTTGATCAGTGGCGATCGCGCGATCGTACCAGTCCATTGCTTCAAAGTTTTCCCCTTTAATGCGGCACAATTCTGCTTCTATTAGTTCTACTTTCTGCAAGTAATTCATCGGTGCGTGAGTTGCCAATACTTTCAGTTTATCCAGATTGAAGGTTACTTGTTCTAAAATTTGTTCGCGATCGCTCTGGCTGACATCAAAGTAAACCGCAAGCCGCACGAGAGAATCGTAGAAATAAAACAGAGGAGCGAGAAGCGAACCAACTACTCCGGCTAAGTCTTTTGCTGCTAAGTCAGCATATTTTACAGCTTCAGCAAATTCTCCAAAAAGATAGCAGAGAATGGTTTTTTGCAAGTAAATAATGTAAACCGCACTGCGATTGTTGGCTTGCAGCATCATCGGCAACTGGATGTCTTCGTTATAAGCTTCACCGATTAATTTACAGGGAGTTTCAGACGGCTCAATTAAATTGAGAACAGCCTGCCGATAGATTTCATTAAAATTCAAATCGGCTTCTTGCTTTAGTTGGCGCATCATGTCGCTGTAGGCAGCTAGTTCTCGTTCAAATTCTGTTAGTTCTTTGCCGATGAAATATGCGTGCAAGGCATACATACTGGCAGCGTGACAGGCATATTCTATATCTCCCGTTTCCAAGCCGATCGCGCAAGCATCCTGCGACAGTTTTAAAGTTTTCCTGACCGATTCTTTGCAATGTTTGACAAAACCATTCACAATGTGAAGTGTTTCTGCTTTGACTTCGCTGGAGTTAGTCCGATCCAGCAAATTTAAAGCCAGTTCGCCAAATCTGTAACCAGATTCAATGTCGTTGAAAATCGCGCTCAAAAGCAGTCCGCAATTAGCATAAGCTGGCAAAGAATAGGGAGCATTGCCGTATTCTAGCGATAAATTTACCTGTTTAAAAATAAACAGTGGCAGGAGTTCTGGACAGGAAAAATAGACAGCAGCAAAGGTGCTTGATATCACCTGCATTGCTGCTAATTTGTCCGGTGCTGTCATTGGTGGCAAATCGATTAAATCTTCGATTTCTCTGCCTGTTAGCGCTGCCTGAGTTGCTTGCAGCGCCGCCTGAATATCTGTCGGATTGGGCTGTTTGGGAAAATGTATATCTAACAGTTCTAGAACTGATAAAGCTGTGTCTACTGCTTGCCGGAACTGGCTTTGTGCTAACTGAGCGAGAATTATTGCTTGATAAACTTTTACTTTGTCTAAAACTGTTTTTGCTTGTTGCAGCACGGGAGTTGCTAATTCCTCCATCTGCTCGAAATCGGTACTGATGTAAGCGGCTTCTGCTGCTTCTTCGTAGAGATTCAGCGTTAAGTCGTATTGGGTTTGCCAACTGTCTGCACTTAATAATTGCCTGCCCGCCGCGAAGTAATCCAGTGCTGATTTATAAGCAGCGGAAACTTTGGCTTTTTTTCCTGCTAAAAGGTTGAGTGCTGCCAGTTCATTGCGCTGTGGCTGTGCGGCTATTAATTCGCTGCCAAAGTTGAGGTGATTGACGATATCAAATATTTTCTGTTGTCGCTGTTCCGGCGGGGTATTGTCCAACAAAAGTTGTCCGACTCGGTAGCGGACAACTTGCTTTTCTGGTTCGGGAATTAGAGAATAGGCGGCTTGCTGGACGCGATCGTGCAAAAATTTGTAATAAACAGTTAAATTTTCTGAACTTGGCTCTAATTCGAGAAATTTGTAATCATTTCCCACGGGAATAATTAAAGTTTCTCTAACTGCTTCCAAAAGTTTCTCGTTAGTTGTTTTTACTGAATTTTCACTGACAATCGCCAACGTTTTTACGTCAAATTGATTGCCAATGCAAGCAGCAAATTTTAATAGTTGCTGTGTGACCTGGGACAGTTTTTGAATCTTTCCTGCCATCAGTTCGACTACATTGTCAGTAATTCCCTTGGCTTGAATTTGCTCTAAATCCCACTGCCAGCCTCCCTTTGCCCCCCCAATCTTCGGAGAGGTTGCTCCAAATTTCAACAATTTCTCAGCATAAAGTGATTTGAGAAACTCGTTAATAAAAAAGGGATTGCCTTGAGTCTTTTGCAGGACTAACTCTGCTAAGGGCAGGGATTTTTCCAGGTCGCATTTAAGAGTATCGGCAATTAAATAATTGACATCATTTAACTTTAAAGGTAAGAGGGAAATTGAATTAATAACGCATCTTGTTTTCTGAATCTCATTAATTGTTAACATCAGCGGATGGGCTGCACTGACTTCGTTATCCCTATAAGCCCCAATCAGAAACAGATATTGCATATCTGGGTCGGTGATTATCAATTGAAGCATCTGCAAAGTTGCCAAGTCGGCCCACTGCAAATCGTCGAGAAACATGACTAAGGGATGTTCTGGCTTGCAAAATACGCGGATGAAGTTATGCAAGACTAAATTAAACCGATTTTGCGATTCAGCGGGAGGAAGTTCGGATAATTCTGGCTGCTTGCCAA
Organism: Microcoleus sp. K1-B1; assembly: GCF_036704705.1. Taxonomy (NCBI): domain Bacteria; kingdom Bacillati; phylum Cyanobacteriota; class Cyanophyceae; order Oscillatoriales; family Microcoleaceae; genus Microcoleus; species Microcoleus sp. K1-B1. The sequence continues at coordinate 9,124 of NZ_JAUBSH010000124.1, forward strand.
CTATCAATTCTAATTCGGGAATTACATCAATAACGACTTGACCGTTAACTCCAACTGCTGTTAATATTTTTTCGCGCCACTGTTGGAGTTTGGCGTCTGTTTCTGCGAGCAACTGCCGCACTAATTCTTGAAAAGCTTTAATGACGGCGCTGTAAGGAATATTTCGCTGAAACTGGTCAAATTTTCCGGCGATGAAATAACCTTTTTTTCGGGTAATGGGTTTGTAAATTTCTTGAACTAATGCTGATTTGCCAATGCCGGAATATCCGAATACTAACATCATTTCGGAATGTGGTCGGCTGTTGGGGGATGGCTGAGTTTCTGAGGTTAGACTTTCTGCTTCTTCCTGCAAGCTACCTGCAACTCGCTCAAATGCCGCCAGCAGGCTTTCTATTTCTGTTTCTCGGCCGTAAAGTTTTTGAGAAATTTGAAACTTATCTGAAATATCGTGCTCACCAATAGGAAAGTCTTCTATCTTGCCTTGAGTTTGCAGTTGAGTGAGACATAACTCTAAATCTGCTTGAATTCCCCAAGCGCTTTGATATCGCTCTTCTGCTGTTTTTGCTAACAGCTTCATTACGATATCTGAAACAGGTTTAGGAATCTTTGGATTGAGTTCTTGGGGGGGAATGGGTTGTTTAGCGATGTGACAGTGTACTAATTCGATCGCCTCATTACCTTCAAAAGGCAGTTGATTGGTTAGCAGTTCGTAAAAAGTTGCGCCCAGGGAATAAAAATCAGCGCGGTAATCGATCGCGCGATTCATTCTCCCGGTTTGTTCTGGTGCGATATAAGCTAAAGTGCCCTCTAAAACGTTGGGACTTTTTAGGGTAGGATTTTCTATAGACAAGACTGTCGAAATGCCGAAGTCAATAATTTTGACTTCCCCGGTTTTGGGGTTGATAATTATATTAGATGGGTTAATGTCTTTGTGGATAATATTAGCGCTGTGAATCTGACCTAAAATCTCGACAGTTTTGATAGCGATGGGGAGAAATTCCGCTAAGGTTATCTGACGTTGCTTCCGCCATAAACTTAAAGATTCAGCGCCATCATCCTCGAAGACGATGGCAAGAGAATTATGATATTTTTCTAAGCTGTAAGCTTTAACAACGCCTGAGAAATTCAGAGTTTGACTAATTTGGTATTCCTGCTGGTATCTCAGCAGTTGTGCTGGCGTTGGCAATTCTTCTTTCAGCAGCTTGAGGATGATCGGTAGGGGTTCGGCGTAGCCGTCACGTAGCGAATCGCGATCGCGAATTCCGCGATAAACGAAGGAATTTGCGCTTTCATAGATTTGGGCGAAAATCTGATATCCAGGAATGCCAAGCATAGTTTAAATTGTCCGTTTTGAGCTTTTGCGCTTTGTGTGCAGCAGTTGCGACCCTATCTTGCCATTATTGCTCATATATCACTGCAGTGGGAACTCGATCGCTGCCACTGCATAAAAAACGACTGTTTACAAAATCGGGATGCTTCCGATTTTGACTAACTTAATTAGCAGTCAGCCTCCCCCTTTGGTTCCTTTTTGGTATACACCCATTTGTTAAATAAATCCTGAATAAGTGGGGACTGCTGCTGCACGATCTTATTGTAATCTTCCCGCGGGTCAATGCAGTAGCTTGCTGTGCGCTTTTCCACTTTTTGCAGCCAGGTTGTGTGGATGGTGAAAGCTACGTTAAATTGAGGATGCCAGAGCTTGCAAACAGGCCCGCTTTTCAAGTTAGCAGCATCAAAAATCCAAAATTCATTGCCGTTGGTTTCGTCGCTGCCGTCGCCGTAGTGAACCAGGCAGACGATGTAACCGTCTGTTGAAATTCCGCTGTCGCTGCGCGGTACGAATTGCGGCGACATTACCCAGTAACCGTCGGGAAAGGAATAAATATCTGGGATACTCAGGCGATTTCCGCCTACCTTAACGTTTTCTTGAGAATCGATATGTAGCCGCAATAAATTAGATGGTCTTCCCTGTTTGGTAATGTCGTTTATTGATTGTAAACTTAATTCTCGGTACTTGTAGTTTTTGTACAAGTGTTCCATGTGTTGGGTTTTGAGGTCTTCCCAGCATCCCAAACAAATCCAGTAAATGTCTTCTAAGCGATCGGGCAGCGGGTAATTTTGATATGTGCCGATAGCCGGCCCCCAAGTAGAATTTTCATCCATTATGACATCTTGATGTTTTGTGACTAACTCTCCGGTTTTGCCGTTAACAACGTGACATCCAAACTTGCTGATGTCCATCGGGCCTGCGATCGCTCCGTAAAGAGGCCGCAAATTGTTGGCTTCTAAATTAGGGCTTTTATTGTTGTCAAAGTCGAACTCGGAAAGATATTCTGCCGCATCCCACGCACAAACATGAGACAGGTGCAGGGTAATTAAATCGTTAGGGTTTTTATAGTCTGCAAGAAAGTGTGCGGCTTCGCCGGCAATTCTCACTTTCTTGGCACAGACATGATTTTTTTCTAGCTTGAGATCGCTGCGGCGGATGATGTAGAAAGAGTTGTCGCTTAATTGCGGGCGATCCAGAAAATTCCTGAAAAACTTTTCAAAGCGCTGATACTTTTTGTTAGTAAGTGTTGGCAGTAGTTCTTCTACAGAAACTTTAAACGCCGTATCCAGCAGCACAATATAATCTTCTGTCACTGCCATTTGATGGATACTTTGCTTAATTTTAATCGAAAAACCGTTGTGCTGCACTTTCCACTTTTGCAGACTTCCTGAACCGTCCCAGCGCAGGAGATATACAAAATTATCTGTAAAGATTCCGACTGAGCCTCGCAAAAATTTCCAAAAACTCTCGACGCCAGTGGAGAGTTTCTTGCTGACAGATAGGGGCTTTTCCTCTAGTTCTGGTAAGGCAACAAAGTTCCTTTTCTTTATATTAAATATTTTTTGCAACCCGTGCATAATCCAATCCCAAATTTCTTTGAAGATATAAGCTAGGGGAATCAATTGCGAGAAAACATTTGAGATAGATCGCCCGATATTGACCGTAAACATTTCCCGTGTATAAGGGTCAAAGCAGGGATGAGCTGAAGTTTGTATGATTTTAAAGGGAGTTGGCGGCTTTCCAGGCAAGCCAATTTTAGTAACTTCTTTCCACTCGTCACTGCTGCCCACTGGGGTAACTGTTTCCAGGGTTTTCGGATCAATTTCGTAAGGGCGACCTACATCCCAAGTAGCCAGCAACCGTTCGCTCTCATCTTGAGAAAATTTCAAGGGCACAAATGCTGTATTGAGCTGATTCCTGACACCCAGTGACCTGGATATGCGGGTAATGCCGTAATTTTTAAATTTCAAATCCTGATATTTATCACACTTGTCGGTAGCTGCATCTGCATAGTAACAAGGGGGTTTTACCTGTCTTACCGCAAGAAATGCTCCCGCTTGCAAGTTGTCAAAATCGAGACGGTAAATCATGCCGTCGCCGTTATAAAGCGGGGTTGTACCGTCTGAAGACGGGTAAACTGTGGAGTTAGTCGGATGACCTTGAGCGTCGGGCGAATCTATCGAACCCACTGGTGCAACAATGAATACGTGACCTTGCAAATCTAGCGGTAGCTTTCCCTCTTTAAGGTTCATCTTCAGCGGTAAATCTTTGGCATCTGGGTTGTCTTCTTTGTTGCCAAATTCGTCGCGGCTGACTGATAATACTGAACGCGGAAAAGTTGAATAGAGTGCTTCTTTAGTGGCGTCTTGCATCTGTTTCTCACTTCTAAATATTTTCAGTTTGAGATGACGGCGGGATGAAAATCAGTTGCACTCGCCCGTTTCTAGGGAAAGTATTGTGCACCTGAACTGACTGCCATTAGTCGCTGCTGAACGACGGCCGCAAAAATCATCACAATTCAAAGGATAAATGCTACTTTATTGTACCATATATTTTCGAGGCGGTCAATATTTTTATTAATATCGACCGCGGCGGAGTTAGGAGGCGATCGCGGAGATATTTAAGATTGTTTAGACAGAGTTGTTTGATATCTTATCATTGATAAATCAACAGCAAACACCACTTGCAATCTCAGTAATAAAGTAAGATGCACCTTCTCAAATTAAGGACTCAAGTAGGTGTTTACGGGATAGTGCAGGTAGGTGCCAATGCCACCATAATTTAAAAATATGGATATGGAAATAATAGTGGTTTTTCAGATATTACAAAAACGGAACTCCGATAAAACAATTAATAATTTAGAAAAACAAAAAGTTTATTGTCCAGCTAAAAAATACTGAAATAAACAAAAGATGATTCAATGTTTTTTTTATATAAATGAGTAATCTGCGATAGTCCCTGGAAAAAAAACCAGCACACAAAAAGGGTATTAGGAATGGGATATGAACAATTAATAGAGTTAATTCGAGCGCCTGAGTTATTAGTTTTCCAAAATGCAGGAGTACGAACAAGCCGTAATTTCTTACAATCAAGCTCTACAAATTAAAAATGATTATACTGACGCTTGGAACAATCGAGGCGTTGCACTCTCCAAATTGCAAAAATACGAAGCTGCGATCGCTTCCTACGACAATGCTGCTAAAATCCGGCCTGACTTTTACAGAATTTGGTACAACAAAGCCCGATGTTATGCCCTACAAGGTAAAATTGAATTAGCCATTGAAAATTTAAAGCGCGCCCTCAATCTCAATCCGAATGTGTGTAAAGAGTTGGCAAAAAGTGAAGCTGATTTGGAGAAGATTCGCGGACATGAGGCATTCAAGCAGTTGATAAATTAATCGTTAATAAATAATTGTAAACTATAGGATAACTAATAGGTCGTAAGATTAAATGAACCGCGAAGACGCTAAGGACGCGAAGGAAGAGAAAGAAGGGATGCAGTTTTTCCTTCGCGCTTTTTGCGTCTTCGCGGTTCGTTTTACAAATATTTCTGCAACAACAAACCCATTTTCTCCTTAGTGGCGGTCGGCACTTGATCCAGCCGAGTCAGAATTGCATATTTCAAAGCAGAATGTGCATCAGATACTGGGGGATTTTCTGTTAGTCTACGGACTGTTTCTTGAATGACTTTTTGAGCATTCTCTGCATTGCGGTGCAAATTTGCTATTACCATTTCTACTGTTACGCTGTCGTGTTCGGTATGCCAGCAGTCGTAGTCTGTGACTAAGGCTAAAGTTGCGTAGGCAATTTCAGCTTCTCTGGCTAATTTTGCTTCCGGCAAATTAGTCATCCCAATGACTGTGGCATCCCAACTGCGGTAAAGGTTTGATTCTGCTTTTGTGGAAAATGCGGGGCCTTCCATGCAGACGTAAGTGCCGCCCCGGTGGAGGTTAACGTCGGGGAGGTTCAAGGATTCGATCGCACTTGCCAATACTTTAGCCAATTCGCCGCAAACCGGATCGCCGAATGTGATGTGACCGACTATTCCTTCTCCAAAAAAGGTAGAAACTCGATTTTTTGTGCGATCGATAAACTGATCCGGCACTACCATATCTAAAGGTTTCGCCTCTGTTTTCAGGGAACCAACCGCCGACGCTGAGATTAAATACTCAACTCCCAAACTCTTCATGGCATAAATATTTGCTCGGTAAGGCACTTCTGAGGGCAAAAAAGTGTGGTTGCGGCCGTGTCTAGCCAGAAATGCTACTGGCGTACCGTCCAATGTTCCCACAATTGCCGCATCCGATGGCGCTCCAAAAGGTGTATCAATTTTCACCTCTTCAATATCCTTGAGGGCCTCCATTTTATACAAACCGCTGCCGCCGATAATTCCGATTTTCGCTTGTGCCATTTTTACCCTCTGCTTGAGTTTTACCACAGTGATTCTATCGGGCCATCGTTAAGTTGACGTAAAGATAATTAAAGATTTGGTGACAACAGTCACCCCACATACACCATTTTGTCACTAAATATATGTGATCTTAATCACAAATTACCTTCACAAAATCTTTAAAAATAAAGATACACAGTTCTGTTACTTATTTTTAGCGTGTTAAGACCATGACAGTCAGCTCTGCTAACGTCCCCAAAATCTCGATCGAGGCGATCGTCCAGCGCATCTTTGCTTTTCGTCAAATTACCCCCCTTGACAGACGGCTGCTGAAATCAGCAATGCTAGCCCAGAAAGGTCTGAACGAAAAAGACCAGTGTCACATCAACCGAGTTTGTCAGGGCATCCAAAACGGCTTGATTTTAGTTGTAGAATAAATTTGCAGCACGATCTCTTGCTAGCTCAAGAACCTGTTTGAAAATTTGTGTCTGAGTCTGTATCTGCTAAAACTGCGTTCGAGCGCTGTTTTACTATTTTTCGGCGCGCGATTTATCAACATCACAAATAATATTATTTACATCTTATCGATCAAAATTTAACAGCCAAAAGCCTGTATAAGTCATGCCACTATCATCGGGCTGGACTAACAAAAAATGTAATCCTTTACTTAATTGCTTGCGCTGTTGGTAAATTTGGGCCGCCGCTTTCACCTCGCTATCTTCAAAAGTAGCCACAACCCACCTATCTACTAACCCAGCTTCCAATATCAATCCGTCTGGTTCTCCAGCAATAAAATTCAAAGCAAAAGGTTTGGCATCCTGAAGCCATCTAGCCAACCGCATAGACTGGCGTCCACCGTCAATCACAACTCCCGGTACGGGTACTGTTGATGCCAAGCCCAAATTCAGCGGTAACAGCAATTCTGGCATTTCCAAAATTGGCAGGGGACGCCCTTGGAAAGCATCTTCAATGTCGCCGGCGGGTAGGGAAGCAAAACGCCAGCCATCACCCCAGAGGTTTTCGGGTAAGGGTACGGGCGGCGGCGAGTCGAGGGCGATCGCGCTGTAAGTTTCACCTGTATAATTAGGCATACTCAAATATTCTTTGGCGCGTTGTTGCAGCAGCAATTTCAGAGTCGGAGTGCGCCGAGTCGCTTCCACCTTGACGCCCAAAACTTTGCCCGCAGCTTCGATTAAGCCCAGAGACTGAGGCCTAAATACTTGAATTAAGTCCGGCAAATTCTGAGTTTGAGCTTGCTGCTGCAACTGCGAAGCTAGCCAAGTGGAATTTGCGTCCCCCTGGCGGCAAAAAGTGCTAAATTGAAAACTGCCTTCCGAGTCGCAAATTAAGAGTTCCCACAGTGGTTTGCCAGTTTCGTCTTGGAGAGGGCGGCGGTAAAAATCGGCTTGCCAAATACGCATAAATAATTAAAAAATAAAATCTACAACTCGATAATTTTAATATAGCTTGGTGACAATCCGATACAATACCGAACTTTGAAAAAAACTTCGAGTTATATATTCTCAGTTCATAGTCAAAAAAACGGCAACTGTAGACCCGCGATCCAAACCGTGATAGTAATCACTCATGTCCTAATCAAAATCTAAAATCTAAAATCTAAAATCTAAAATGGTATGGCTCGCTTAAGCTGTTCTGCATTTAAATGATATGTCAAAAAAAATTAAAGTCTTGTGGGGGTGGGCCAGAAAGCCCGCCCTCAATCTACAATTTAAATGCGCGACAGCTTAGCGATTTTCCCTTAGCAATTAGCCAGTCCCAAATTTATTTAAGATAGCGAACCAAATACATATCCAAGTCGCCCTTATTTTTAGCATAAATTTTTCCTCTGTAGTCGCATTCAAAAAAATCTCGTACTAATTCAAACGTGTCGTGAGAGATATTGATATTTCCAGCTACGCCGGAAGATTCCATCCGAGATGCAGTATTAACTGTATCTCCCCAGACATCATAGGAAAACTTTTTATGGCCAATTACCCCAGCCAGTATTGGGCCTGAATGAATGCCAATGCGGATATCCCAATAAGGGATATTTTGTTGAGCTTTCTGCAATTTTCGCAAATCCATGAACTGTCGAATTTCTAGGGCAGCAAGTACAGCATCAAAGGCGTGTGTTGGGCGAGGCGTAGGAATTCCGGCCGCACACATATAGCTGTCGCCAATAGTTTTTAATTTTTCCATAGAGTATTTATCCATCACGCGATCGAAATAAGAAAAACAATAGTCTAGTTCGTCAACTAACTCTCGCGGCGTCATGTTTTCAGATAACTGAGTAAAGCCTTTAAAGTCAGTAAATAAAACCGATACGCTATCATAATAAAGTGGTTCCACTTTGCCGTTATTTTTGAGTTCCTCAGCAATTTCAACCGGGAGCACATTCAACAGTAGCTGATCGGATTTGTGCTTTTCGGCATCGAGTTCGGAATACAGCCTATTTATCTCTTTAAAACGTTCCGCATTGCGGATGGCTGAGGATAGTTGCAAAGCCAAAAGATAGCCAATCCGCAAGTCTTCTTGAGTGTACGCCCGCGACTTGGTTGTGGCAAAATTAATTGTCCCTAACACCTTACCTTCGCTTTCCAAAGGAATGATAATTTGCGAAGCGTAGGGGGATAAAATAGCAGTAGCCTCCGCTTCTTGAATTAATTGAGGTTGACGTGTTGTGAAAGCCTTGTGAATAGGGCCGCCCTCTGGGAGGGCTGCAATATCTACAGGGATATGTCGGCCAAATAAGGTCATGCAAGTGTTAGTGCTGTGCAGGCAAACGCTACAGTGTTCAAAGTCGAGCAACCATTTGGCTTGCTTGCCTACTACCCGCAAAATCTGGCCCAGATCGAGGGTGCGGTTAATGGCAGTGGCAACTTCGTTGACGGCGGAAATGCGGATGGAAAGCGCTTGAGCTTCTGCTAACAAACGGCGGGCTGTCAACAGAAGTTCTTCTCGATCTAGATCTTCTAGCCGCTCGCCCATAATAGGGGTATAAAATATAGATTACAAAGCATCTATTTCGAGGGCTATTGCATCAGTATATCGGTTGACAAAGCTAAACAAGTCTGCTGTCGCAATAATTTCAAAGATTTCAGAATCATCTAGCCCTAAATCGCGCAGGTTTTGGTAATCAGTTTCTGTCATTTCCAGGGGTTTTGTAGCAGCCAGCAAGCCAAAGGTAATTACGGCTTTATCGCGTTTTGGCAAAGGGCAGTTGGCAAAGTCAGAAACTAGGGTTCGCAGTAGTTCTTCGCTCATCCCCAAGGCTGACAATCCGTGCAGGTGAACTTGGAGAGCGTACTCGCTATTATTTGATTGGGAAATAGCGACGCCGACCATTTCTTTAAGCGTGCGCGGTAAGTCTCCTTGCAGAATGGTTCCCCGGAATTTTTTCCAATTTGCTTCTAATAGATCAGGGTTGATTGCCATTGATTTGAACAGGTTGGGGGGTGCATCTCACTTTTGCGAATGTGTCAAAAAAGAGTTAAAATGAAAAAGCTAGTAAAATCGTCAAATAAAGATGA